>CANLGS010000706.1 GCA_947490035.1 Gemmataceae bacterium | reverse complement strand
CTCGGGGTCGATCCGGGGTTCGCCGATCCCAGCCCGACGAGCCGGTTCGACACGTTCTTCGTGTCGGACGACGAGCTGATGTTCACCGAGTTCAACACCGAGACGCCCGCGGGTGCCGGGTACTCCGACGCGCTGACCAAACTCTTCTACGGCCTGCCGGTGTTTCAGGAGTTCCAGCGGCGGTTCCGCGTGAACCCGATCCCGGCGAAGCCGGGCGTGCTGCACGCGCTCACCGACACGTTCAAGCAATGGCAGGGGAACACCTCCGACGCGCCGCGGATCGCCATCCTCGACTGGCGCGAGGTGCCCACGTTCAGCGAGTTCGTCCTCTTCTACGACTACTTCCGCGCGATGGGAATTGAAGCGCGGATCGTGGACCCGCGCGAAGTAGAGTACCGCGACAGCAAGCTGATGGCCGGCGACTACCACATCACGCTCATCTACAAGCGCGTCCTCATCAGCGAACTGATCGAGCGCGGCGGGATCGACCACCCCGTCGTGCAGGCGGTGCGCGACCGCGCGGTCTGCATGGTGAACACGTTCCGGTGCAAGATTCTGTTCAAGAAGGCGTCGCTCGCGGTGCTGTCCGACGAGCGCAACGCGGGGCTGTTCACGCCGGCGCAGCAACAGGCCATCACGAAGCACATCCCGTGGACGCGGGTGATGGAAGCGCGGAAGACGCGCATCGACGGTGCGGAGATCGACCTCGTGCCGTGGGCGAGCGCGAACAAGGACCGCTTGGTGCTGAAGCCGAACGACGACTACGGCGGGAAGGGCATCGTCCTCGGCTGGACGGTCGATCAGCGCGCCTGGGACGACGCCATTCAGGTCGCGCTCGCATCCCCCTATGTGGTGCAACAGAAGGTGCGATTACCGTCCGAGGCGTACCCGAGTTTCGAGAACGGTTCGCTTCAGGTGATCGACCGGATGCTGGACACGAACCCCTACGTCGCGTTCGGGGCGTACATGCACGGCTGCCTGACGCGCATCTCGACGGACCCGCTGGTGAACGTGACCGCCGGCGGCGGCTCCACCGTGCCCACGTTCCTCGTCGAACCGCGCTGAAAGGCAGAAGAAGGAAGACAGATTAGCCACAAAAAAGCACAAAGGGCACAAAAGAAGACAGCAGAGCAGAGTTTGAATTAAAACACTCTTCGTCTTGGTCTTCTTTTGTGCCCTTTGTGCTTTTTTGTGGCTAATCTGTCTTCTGTTTTGATTCGTGGCTCACTTCTTGGACCGTCTCATGAAAGCTCCGTCGCTCACGCTCGGCATCGAAGAGGAGTACCAGATCATCGACCCCGCGACGGGGGAGTTGAAGTCGTACATCACGCAGATTCTCGACGAGGGCAAACTCGTCCTGAAGGAGCAGATCAAGGCCGAACTGCACCAGTCGATGGTCGAGGTCGGCACCGAGATTTGCCAGACACCGGCCGACGCGCGCGTCGAACTGGTGAAGCTCCGCAGCAGCATTAGCGAACTCGCGGGGCGGCACGGGCTGGTCATCGCCGCGGCCGGGTCGCACCCGTTTTCGAGCTGGGAGAAGCAAGAGATCACGCCGTTCGAGCGCTACCTCGGCGTGCAGAACGACATGCAAGACCTCGCGCGCCAACTGCTCATCTTCGGCACCCACGTCCACATCAGCATCGAGGACAAAGACTTCCTCATCGACGCGATGAACGTGGCCCGCTACTTCGCGCCGCACATCCTTTGCCTCAGCACGTCGTCGCCGTTCTGGACCGGGCGCAACACCGGGTTGAAGAGCTACCGGTCGATCATCTTTCGCCACTTCCCGCGCAGCGGCATCCCGTTGTTCTTCAACGGCTGGAGCGACTACAGCGCGATGGTGGACACGATGACCGAGACCGGGTGCATCCCGGACGGGTCGAAAATCTGGTACGACGTGCGGCCGAACCACCGCTACCCGACGCTCGAATTCCGCATCTGCGACGTTTGCACGAAGGTGGACGAGGCGGTGTGCATCGCGGCGCTGTTCCAGGCGGTGATCGCGAAGTTGTGGAAGCTCCGCCGCGACAACATGACGTTCCGCGTGTACCCGACGGAGTTGATCGAAGAGAACAAGTGGCGCGCGGTCCGCTACGGGCTGGACGGCAAGTTGCTCGATCTGGGGAAGGATAAAGAGGTGCCGGTGCGGGAGCTGATTCACGAGATGATCGACTGGTTCCTGCGCGACGTGATCGACGAACTGGGCACGCGCAAGGAGATCGAGTACGCGTACAAGATCATGGAAGAGGGTTCGAGCGCCGACCGCCAGCTGAGGACGTTCGCGCAGACCGGCAGCACACGCGACGTGGTCGATCAGTTGGTGCGGGAGACGCATGAGGGGGTGGAGTGAGTCGCGGCTCGGTAACAACATCACCCGCGCGGCGCGAAGAGTCCGGTGAGCAGCAGCCCGACCGACAGCGCGCCCAACGCGCCGAGCAGTTTCCGGGCGAGCGGGGGGCGTAAGCCCCCTGTTCTTGACGCACTCGGGCGTGGGGCGGTTTCGATTCGCGTCTGGCACGCCTTGCACACCGGTACGGGCTTGCCGTTCACCGCGGGCAGTACGCGGATGCGGGCGAGGTACGCGGGGTCGTCGAGGGTGTCCGTTTCGACGAGGAAGCGGAGCTGCTGGGCGGGTTCGAGTGGACCCTTGCAGCACGAACAGCGGCACAGTTCGGTCACGGTAGTCCTCAGTCCTCACCGCGTGCGCGGGTACGGAGGCGAGAAGCCTCGGCGGGCAAAGGTGGGAAGACGGGAAAGGTTGGGTGTAAGTTATCTTACCCCGCCGCGGAGTCAAAGTTCCGGTCGGCACGTTACCAACCGGGCACATTCTGTCGAGAGGAAGTTCCCGCGGAATTGATTCCCAATCTCGGGCGCTTCGCGTCTCGTCTGAATGACAGCGGTCGTTCCGCGTGTTCGCCGGACACCGAAATCCGCACTATGCTGTTAGCTGAGTTACGGTAACTCGTCACATACAATCCTGATCGGCGGCGTCCCGACACCGCCCGTTCCCACTCTATTTCCGAGGGCTACAACCATGCGGACGCGGATCGCTGCCGGACTCGCCGTGTTCATGGCCGTGCTGTCCGTTCTGACTGGCGGTTCGTCGAACCCGGCCGGCGCGCAGGACAAGACCAAGACCATCCCGCCGACGCACCTGTACGGCCACGATTTGAAGGTTCGGCCGGGGGGCGAACGTGAGTGGACGAACGCACTGAAGATAGGCGTCGAGTTCTTCCGCGACGACGCG
>CANLGS010000705.1 GCA_947490035.1 Gemmataceae bacterium | reverse complement strand
CGGCCCGGCGGTGCAGAAGGCGAAACTGCGCCTCGACGACCGCGACGCGGCCATCAAGAAGGACGCGATTGTGCCGGGCAAGCACGCGAACAGCGAGTTGATCGCACGCGTGCTGCTCGAAGATAACGACAAGGGCCGGATGCCGCCGCTGGGAATCGCCGACCGGCTCA
Source organism: Gemmataceae bacterium (assembly GCA_947490035.1). Taxonomy (GTDB): domain Bacteria; phylum Planctomycetota; class Planctomycetia; order Gemmatales; family Gemmataceae; genus Gemmata. Next base: position 3,083 of record CANLGS010000705.1, on the reverse strand, counting down.
CGCCGGATCAGGTGGCGAAGCTGAAGGCGTGGATCGACCAGGGCGCGGAGTACCCGCCGCACTGGGCGTTCGTCGTACCCAAGCGCCCCTCGATTCCCGTTAGCCGCAAGCCGCGGGCGAGCGCGCACCCGATCGACGCCTTCATCGTCGCGCGACTGGAGAAAGATTCTCTGGCGCCGTCGGCGGTCGTGGACAAGGCCGCGCTGATCCGCCGCGTCACGCTCGACCTGACCGGCCTTCTTCCCACGCCGAAGGAAGTCGAAGCATTCCAGAAGGACGAATCGCCGCAGGCCTACGAGAAGGTGGTTGACCGGTTGCTGGCGTCGCCGCACTACGGCGAACGCCAGGCCCGGCACTGGCTCGACCTCGCGCGCTACGCCGACAGCAACGGCTACACCATCGACGGCCCGCGGCAAATCTGGGCCTACCGCGACTGGGTCATCAACGCGCTAAACGCGGACATGCCCTTCAACCAGTTCACGACGGAGCAACTGGCGGGCGACCTGTTGCCGAACGCGACGCGCGAGCAGAAGGTGGCGACGGGCTTCCACCGCAACACGTCGTTCAACGAGGAGGGCGGCACGGACGCGGAGCAGTTCCGCGTCGAGCGCACGGTGGACCGCGCGAACACCACCGCCGCGGTGTGGCTCGGTCTCACCGCCGGCTGCGCGCAGTGCCACGACCACAAGTACGACCCGTTCTCGCAAAAAGACTACTACCGCCTCTACGCGTTCTTCGACAACTGCGACGAGCCGACGCTGCCGCTGGGCGGCGCGCCGGACCTGGAACAGAAGATCGCGGACGTTCAGGCGAAACTGGCCGCCGCGCGACTGGCGGGCGCCGACGACGAAGCCAAGAAACTGATCGCGGAACTCAAGAAGGTGCAGAGCCAGGCGCCGACGACGCTGGTGCTGCGCGAGCGGCCGAAGCAGCGTCAGACGTTCGTGCAGATTCGCGGCGACTTCCTGCGCAAGGGCGACGAGGTGCAGCCCGCGTTCCCCGGCGCGTTAACTCCGGTCGCTAACGCTCCCGGCTCGCCCAAGAAACTCACGCGCCTCGATCTGGCGAAGTGGCTCACGAGCGCCGAGAACCCGCTGACCGCGCGCGTGACGGTGAACCGCGAGTGGCAGAAGTTCTTCGGGCGCGGGCTGGTCGAAACGGAGAACGACTTCGGTCTGCAAGGCAACTTCCCCACCCACCCTGAACTCCTCGACTGGCTCGCCACCGAATGGGTGAACCCCGACCGTAAGGGAGGGGGTGGAGAGAAAGCAGGGGGTGGAGAGAAAGCAGGGGGTGAGGCGAAGCCATGGGCCTTCAAGCACCTCCACAAGCTCATCGTAACCTCATCGACCTACAAGCAGTCGTCGGCGATGCGCAAAGACCTTACCGAGCGCGACCCGCGCAACCTGCTGCTGGGTCGGCAAACGCGCCTACGCCTGGAAGCGGAGATCATCCGCGACGCCTCCCTCTCCGCGAGCGGGCTGCTGAACCCGAAGCTCGGTGGTTCCGGCGTGTTCCCGCCGCAGCCGAAAGAAGTGTTCGCGTTCACGCAGAGCAACCACCCGTGGGTCGAGAGCAAGGGACCGGACCGCTACCGTCGCGGGATGTACACGTACATCTGGCGGCAGTCGCAACACCCACTGCTCACCACCTTCGACGCGGCCGACGCACAAGTGGCCTGCACCAAGCGGAACCGGAGCAACACGCCACTGCAAGCGCTGCACATGGCGAACGACCCGGTGTTCGTGGAGTTCGCCGCCGCGCTCGGCGGGCGCATCGAAGCCGAAGGGCCGAAGGACGACGCGGGGAAGATCGCGTTCGCGTACCGCGTGTGCTTCTCGCGCGAGCCGACGAGTTCTGAAGCAGAGCGCGTACTGGCCTACCTCGGCGCGAAGCGCAAGGCCGACCCCAAGACCGCGTGGACCGCGGTGGCCCGCGTGCTGATGAACCTCGACGAGTTCATCACGCGGGAGTGATGCCATGAAGAGCGGGGCGAGAAACCGGCTGTTGACGCAATACGCGCGAGGTTGGTTCACACCGCGCGAAACTGCGGTTCGACTGGTCGAAGAGACGAACACCTTGCCTACGACCGAGTTCGTAGCGAGTTTGCCTGTCGTAGTCCTGGAATTGGTTCGGGAACAAGCGGCTGAACCGCCCACTACAGACGGTATTCGGATCGTGAGTTGCAACGCGAGTGATTACGCGGCTTGGGAAGCAACGCAGCGAGAACTGCAAAGTCGGTGGCGGGCAGGCATCGTTCTTTGGCGCGAATACTTCGGCTTCAACGCGGAACAGCAAACATGACCCCGCACGAAATTGACAGCGCGTTGACACTGGCCCGCACGCGGCGGCACCTCTTCCGCGACTGCGGCGTGGGCGTCGGCGCGATGGCGCTCTCCTCGCTGCTCGCGCGCGATTCGCAAGCGAAGGAGCGCACCGACCCGCTCGCGCCCAAGAAGCCGCACTTCCCCGCGAAGGCGAAGGCCGTCATCTTCCTGTTCATGGCCGGCGCGCCGAGTCAGCTCGAACTGTTCGAGCCGAAGCCGGAGCTGAACAAACTCAGCGGCCAGAAGGTGCCGGAGTCGTTCACCAAGGGCAAGCGGTTTGCGTTCATCAAGGGCGACGCGAAGCTGCTCGGCACCGTCCGCAAGTTTTCAAAGGCCGGCCAGTGCGGCATGGACATCTCCGAGCTTCTGCCGTTCCACAAGGAAGTCGCGGACGACCTGTGTTGGGTCCGCGGGATGAAGACGGACGTGTTCAACCACGGCCCGGCGAAGTGCTTCGTCAACACCGGCAGCCCGCAGTTCGGGCGGCCGAGCATGGGTAGTTGGCTCACCTACGGTCTCGGCTCCGAGAGCGACAGCCTACCTGGGTTCGTGGTGCTGCAATCCGGACCGCGCGGGCCGCGCGGCGGCGCGTCGCTCTACGGCTCCGGCTTCCTGCCGAGCGTCCACCAGGGCGTGCCCTTCCTGAAGGGCGCGAACCCGATCCTCGACCTCGCCCCGCCGCCCGGCGTGGACGCGAAGAAGCAGGGCGAGTTCGTGGACGCCGTTAACGAGCTGAACAAGCTCCGCCACGACGCG
>CANLGS010000704.1 GCA_947490035.1 Gemmataceae bacterium | reverse complement strand
TCGCCGAGTTCGAGCAGCAGTTCCTTCGCCTCGCCCGCCAGGTCGGGAAGGTCGAGACCGGACCCGTCGCTCACACGCAGCGAGAGAGCGTGTGCCTCGGCCGCTTCGAGCAGGTTCCGCACGACACCGCGACCGACCACACCACGCGATCACCCACGCGAACCGGCTCGCCATCGACGTACTACGTCGCGAACGACGGCGACGACGCGCACACCGGCCTCACGCGCAAGACCGCATGGAAGACGATTCGCCACGCCGCCGAGAAGGTGAACGCGGGTGACACGGTCCTGATCGCGGGCGGGAAGTACGCCGAACGCGTCCGCGTTCGGGCAACGGGGGCGAAGGGTGCCGCGATCACGTTCCGCTCGGTGCCGGGGGAGCGCGTGGAAATGGACGGTGCGGTCCAGGCGCTGAATAACGCGTTCGTCGTTGGAGGGAAAAGCCACCTGCGCTTCGACGGGTTTTATCTCGCCAACTTCAACATGTTCCCGGACAGTCGCTGGCCGCTCGGGAAAGGAGCCGAGTTCCACCTGTACGAAGGAAGCGACATCGAAATCAGTCGCTGCTTCTCCGACGGTCGCGGCGGGTACTCCGCCGAGTCGGTAGACGCGTACTTCGTCGAAAACCTCACGATCAGCAATTGCGTGAACACGAACAAGATGGGCGGGGCGATGTACTTCTCGCGCTGCCCGAACCTGGTCGTTCGCAACAACGTCTTCGCGGCACCCATGATCCACAGCTTCGTGCTGCGCAACACGAAGACTCAAAAATCGACGATGGATAACAACATCTTCACCGACATGTTCGACAAGAAGGCGCGACTGAACATCGGGCTACTGTGCGTCGACGGGGAGATGGAAGCGTTCCGCCAGCACAACAACTGCTACCTGCTGCGTGACGTGATTCCCCTTGAGGAACGAGCATTGAACGGGGGCCGCACCGGTCGCGAAGCTCGGCAAGTACATCATCGACCCGCTGTTCGCCGATCCGCTCTTCGCGGGCGATCCCGGACTCCCGCCCGATGCGAAAATCAAACCCGGCTTTGCACCGGATCGGCTAATGGATCCCGCCATCAAGCTCGATTTCGATTCGTTCTTTGCCACGAACCCGGAAGTGGCGAAGCGGGGCATCGGTTTGCAACCCGACGCTTTCAAAGACTATCGCTTCCGACCAAAAACCAAGTAGCGGGTCGTCCACATCACCGACGCGGGCTACCCACCGGTGGTGTCCGCCATCACAGCGGCTCATTCTCGGCGTCAGTTCGCGTCGGTAAGCGAGGGCGGCGCCCAGATACGAATTCGCACCGCAACCCAAACTCCGCCCGCTAACCAGTGATTGCGAACTCACTTCGCGGACCAGCGCCACACGCTCAGCCCGGTCAGGTCGCGGATGAAAATTTCGTCACCGCAGACCGCGAGGTGCGCCCACGTCTCCGAGTCGGACACCTTCCGCTTCTCGATCAGTTCGAATTCCTTCGCGTTAGCCTTAATCAGGTACAGCACGCCGCGGTTGTCGAGCGCGAGGATCCGGTCCTTGTTCGCGACCAGACTCCAGTAGTCCCCGAACCGGTCGTCGGTGCCCCACACCTCCTTACCGGTCTTCACGTTGACGCACAACAGGCGTTTGTCCTTGCCCAGAACATAGGCGTGCCCGTCCACCACGACCGGCGTGGACATGTTGCCCTCGTACCGGAGCGTCCACGCGTCGCTCGTGTCGTATTTCCCACCCTCGCTTTTCACGCGCAACAGTCGCGTATTGCCGCCGTACGTGCTGGTGAAAATTCCGTCATCCCCGACGGGCACCGGCGTGAGAATGTTCATCCCGCGGAACGACGGAATCTCCTTGGCCCACAGTTCCTTGCCGGTGGCCGGGTCCACTCCCGCGAGTTTGGTGCGCGTCTGCACCACCACCTGATCCGTACCCGCGATCTTGGCGAACACCGGCGAGGAGAACGCCGACCCCATTGTCCCGCCGCCGTCCTTGAGCGCTTGCCACAGCACCTTCCCGGTCTTCTTATCGACCTTCACGAACGCCCCGCCGGCCTGTACGTACACGCCGGTGTCATCGACCAGCGGGGAACACACGAACCCGAAGTCCGGTGCCGGTGTGGCGAACTCCTTGATGAAGTCGAGGCGCCAAAGCTCCTTGCCCGTCTCCCCGTCCACCGCGACGAGCAAATCCTTGATGCCCGCGACGAACAGCGTCTTCCCGTCGTAGGCCGGTGTGGAGCGGATCCAGCTCCCGTTCTTGGCGGCGAAGAACGGCACCGTGATGGAGCCTTCCCAGCTCGTTTTCCACAGCTCCTTCCCGGTCTTGCGGTCGTGCGCGGTCACGACTTCGGTCTTCTTGTCCACCGTCTGCGTTGTGAACACGCGGTCCTTCGCGACGATCGGTCCGGAGTAACTCGGGCCGAGCTTCTCGACGCGCCAAACCTGTTTCAGCGCATCACCTCCGAGCTTGTCGGGCCACGCGGGGCCGGTCACGACACCGTCGCGAGTCGGACCGCGCCACTGCGGCCAGACGCCGGGGTCGGCCGCGGAAGCGGTGGAAACGATCAGCAAGGCGGTTGCGAGTGCGCGCACGGGGTACATTGTTGTCCTTGGGTTGGTGGGGACGGCGATCGATCGAACCTTAATACTACGCACCGAGTGTCGGCACGGATTCGACTCCCCGCGGGCACCGGTGAATTAGTTCCGCGGTCCGGCTCGACCTTCGCGCTTGATTCCGACCGAATGAGCCGAGTAGCGGCCGGCGTTAACACGATTCGCGGGGACGGGAAAAAGGTCGCCCGCGTATCCTCCGGACTCAACCTTCAACCCTCGCTCCTCAACTGCCGCTGCCGGCGGTACTCGCCGGGGGAGACGCCCACCTCCCGGCGGAACACCTCGTACAGGCGCTGTATGGTCCCGAAGCCGATGTCGTGGGCGATCGCGGCCAGGGGCCGGTCGCCCTGTGCCAGTTCGCGCTTCGCCCGCTCGATGCGCACGCGGCGAATCTCGGTCGCGACCGGCCGCTTGATCGCCTTCTGAAAGTAGTTCTGCAACGTCCGCGTTTCGGCCCCCACCGCTCGGGCGACATCAGCCGGGCCGATGCTCCGATGACTGTGCTCGGCGATGTACGCCAGCGCGGCCGCGACCAGCGGGTCTTCAACAGCGAAGAAGTCGGTCGACTCGCGGACGACCAGGCCGTGCGGGGCGAGCCGGATCGGATCGGCCGGTGGCTGCTGCCCGCCCATCATGCGCTCCAGTAACTCGGCGGCCGCGTA
>CANLGS010000703.1 GCA_947490035.1 Gemmataceae bacterium | reverse complement strand
TTCATGTCTGCCTATCCGAATCCTGGTATTCTAATATCTGTTCCGGAGCGGAACCTTCGCCGCCCGGCGGGGGTTGGATTCGGTACTGCTGCCCGTCCGCACCCCGCCGAGGGTTTCTTCCGATGAAGTTCCGCTCGCTCGCACTGTTCGCTATGGCCGCCGGCTTCGCCGTGCTCATCGGCGACTTCACCGCGCTCGACGCGCAGGAGAAGGTCGGCAAGAAGAACAAGAAGCCGATCGACCCGCCCGCGGCCACCACGCCGGCCGCGAAGCCGGAGACCAAACCGGAAGTGAAGCCGGCGGCTATCACCGTCGCGACGCCCAAGGTCAAGGACGCCGCCGCGCTCGCGAAGGTCATCGACGCCGAAATCACCCGCAAGATCGTTGAAGCCAAACTGACCGCGTCGGCCGCGTCCTCGGACGAAGAGTTCCTCCGACGCGCCGCCCTCGACATCACCGGCGTCATCCCGTCCGCGGAACGGGCCAAAGCCTTCCTCGACGACAAAAGCCCCGACAAGCGCGCCAAGCTCATCGACGAACTGCTCGCCGACCCGCGATTCGGCCGCCGCATGGCCGACATCTGGACCGCGAAACTCTTCCCGAAGGACAGCGGCAACCGCTTCGTCCTGAAAGACCCGCTCTACAAGTGGCTCGAAGACGAGTTCAACAAGAACCCCGGCTGGGACAAGTTCACGACGAGCCTCGTCACCGCGACCGGCACCGTCGCCGAGAACGGCGCGACCACGTACTTCGTCGCCAACCGCTCGGTGGACAAGCTCACCGACACCACCGCCCAGCACTTCCTCGGCATTCAACTCCAGTGCGCGCAGTGCCACAACCACCCGTTCACGAACTGGAAGCAGACCGAGTATTGGGGCATGGCCGCGTTCTACGGCAAGGTCAAGGCCGACAACCCCAAGAACGCGAACAAGGGCGGCGACACCACCACCATCGGCGTGACCGAGGGCAAGGTCGCGACCAAGCAGAAGGACTTCTTCCCGGAGTCCGCGAAGACCGTGCCGGTCAAGTTCCTCGGCGGCGAGTCGCCGCCGCTCAGCGCCGCCGAGCCGTACCGCCCGGCGCTGGCGAAGTGGATGACCTCGCCGAACAACCCGTTCTTCGCGAAGGCGCTGGTCAACCGCACGTGGGCGCACCTGTTCGGCCGCGGTTTCGTCAACCCGGTGGACGACATGCTCCCGGAGAACGACCCGACTCACCCTGACTTACTCGCCGCGCTCGCTTCGCACGTGTCCACGGCCGGCGAGTTCGACCTGAAGTACCTCATCAAGGCCATCTGCCTGAGCGACGCGTACCAGCGGACGAGCAAGCCGACCGCGGACAACAAGGCCGACAAGGCGCTGTACAGCCACGTCTCCGTGAAGGTGGTTTCGCCGGAGCAACTGTACGACTCGCTCGCGCAAGTGACCGGCAACGGCCGCGCGATGGACGCGAAGGGGCCGAAGGGCGGCGCCGTCCCGAAGGGCGGCCGGGTCGGTGCCCGCGACACGTTCGTGAACTTCTTCCTGGCCGGCGCGGACTCGACCAGTCCCCTCGACTACGAAGCCGGCATCCCGCAGGCGCTGCGGCTGATGAACTCGCCGATCGCCAACAACCCGGCCGCGGTCCGCGCCGTCACCGGCGGGGCGACCAAGCCCGAAGAGGCTCTCGAGCGCATCTACCTCGCGACCCTGTCGCGACGGCCGACCGCCGAGGAGACCAAGAACCTGACCGCCTACGTGACCCGCGTCGGCGCACCGACCGCCTACGGCGACATCCTCTGGGCCGTCCTTAACAGCAGCGAGTTCACGCTGGTCCGCTGACATTGCTCGGCACAAGAAGACGGCCGCAGATGACGCAGTGGGACGCAGATCAAAACCGAAGAGACAGAGTGTTTTGAATACTGTTCTCTGTCTTATCTGCGTCCTCTGCGTTCATCTGCGGCTGTTTTCATTCGACTTCACCTACCAAAACACTTACCCTGGGGCCTCCATGTTCTCGATGAATCTGCAAGACAAGACGCGGCGCGACGTGCTAAAGCTGGCCGCGGCGGGCGTGTTCGCCCCGTCGCTGTCGGGGTGGATGCCGCTGCTCGCGAAGGCCGCGCCGGCTGGCGGCAAGGGCAAGGCCAAGTCGTGCATCCTGCTGTGGATGGACGGCGGCCCCAGCCACAAGGACACCTGGGATCTGAAGCCCGAGAGCAAGGGCGCCGGCGAGTTCAAGCAGATCAAGACCGCCGCCGCCGGCGTCGAGATCAGCGAACACCTGCCGAAGATCGCCGGGATCATGAATCACGGCCTCGTGGTTCGCGGCATGTCGTCGCCGGAAGGCGCACACGCCCGCGCCAAGTACTACGGTCACACCGGGTTCCGCGAGGGGCAGGGCGGGGTCACCTACCCGTCGATCGGCTCCATCGTGTCGCAGGAAGTGGGCAAGGCCGATAGCCCGATGCCGAACTACGTCGCCGTCGGCGGCCGCAGCTTCGGCTCCGGGTTCCTCGGGCCGAAGCACCAGCCGCTGCTCATCACCGACCCGAACAGCGGCCTTCAAGACCTCAAGTCGGCCGTCGCCGCCTCGCAACTCGACAACCGCGTCGGCCTCCTCGAGCAGATGGATAAGGCGTTCCACCGCGAGTACGGCGCCGACAGCATCACCGACCACAAGACGACCTACGAGCGCGCCGTCAAGCTGATGCAGTCGAAGGAAGCGAAGGCGTTCGACATCGCGTCCGACGCGACCAAGTCGAAGTACGGCACCGGCCGGTTCGCGGAGGGCGTGTGCATGGCCCGCCGGCTGGTCGAGGTCGGCGTGCCGTTCGTCGAGGTGTCGCTGGGCGGCTGGGACACCCACCAGGACGTGTTCACCCGCGTCAAAGCCCTCTCCGGGCAGGTCGATTCGGCGATCGCCGCGCTGGTCGCCGACCTGAAGGACAAGGGGCTGCTCGACAGCACGCTGATCGTGTGGATGGGCGAGTTCGGGCGCACGCCGAACATCAACAGCCGCGGCGCCAACCCAGGCCGCGACCACTTCCCGCGCGCCTGGAGCCTCGCCATGTTCGGCGGCGGCTTGAAGGGCGGTCAGGTACTCGGCAAGACCGACAAGGAAGGCGCGAGCGTTGCCGAGCGGCCGACCTCCGTGCAGGACTTCCTCGCGACCGTGTGCGAGCTGATGGGCATCGACCACACGAAGAAGAACGAGACCCCCAGCGGCCGCCCGATCCAGATCGTGGAGAAGCCGAAGCCGTTCACGAAGGACGTGATCTAAGCGACGAC
>CANLGS010000702.1 GCA_947490035.1 Gemmataceae bacterium | reverse complement strand
GCCGGTTCATCTACCCGCCGTCGCCGTTCACGCCGGAGCAGGAAGCCGCGAACCGCAAGGAACTGCAGCGCACCGAAGTCGCGCAGTCGAGCATCGGCGCGACCAGCCTCGGCATGTTCCGACTGCTCACCGCGCTCGGTGTGGAAGCGGACTTCTTCGCGGGACACAGCTACGGCGAGTACGCGGCGCTCACCGCCGCCGGCGCGCTGTCCGAAGACGACTTGATGCACCTGTCGTTCAAGCGGGGCCGGGCGATTCGCGAAGCGGCCGTCACCGCGCCCGGCGGCATGATCGCGGCCGACAACACAGCCGAAGCCATCGCCCCGGTGCTGGAAGGCTTGGCCGACGTGTGGATCGCGAACCACAACTCGCCCACGCAGACCGTGATCGCGGGCACCGAAGACGGCGTGAGGCTCGCGGCCGAGAAGCTGCTGGCGGCGGGCATCCGGTCGCAGCGGATCGCGGTCGCGTGCGGGTTCCACTCGCCGCTCATCGCGGGCGCCAAGCCGGCGCTGGCCGACGCACTTTCGCAAGCGAAGTTCACCGCGCCGCGCAAGCCGGTGTTCTCGAACACGAGCGCCGCCCCGCACCCGGCCGACGGGAGCGTGATCGCCTTGCAATTGGCCGAACACCTCGTCTCGCCGGTGCGGTTCGCGGACGAAGTTCGCGCCATGCACGACGCCGGCGCGGGGGTTTTCATCGAGGTCGGCCCGCAAGCGGTGCTGACCGGCCTCGCGGCGCAAATTCTCGCGGGGCGTCCGCACGTCGCGCTCGCGTCCGACGCGAAGGCGCGGCCCGGCCTCGTCCAACTCGCGCACCTGCTCGGGCAGTTGCTCGCGGCCGGCGTGCCGGCGAACCTCGACCGACTCTTCGCGGGCCGCGGGGTTCAGCCGTTTGACCTCGCGAAGCTCAACGCGGACACCGGCAAACCAAAGCACGCGCCGACGACGTGGCTGGTTAATGGCGTGCGCAGCAAGCCGCTGAACGCGCCCGAACCGCGGCTCCTGGGTCAGGCGCTGCGGCCCGGAGAACTTCCGTCGGCACAATCGAAGGCATCCGAGAAGGCTCCCGAATTGCAAGCGAACAACACACCGGCGCGGGCGGTTGACGCCTCGCGTTCGCCCAAACCATCTGCGCCGACGCCCGTTCTCCCGACCGCTGTCACCACGCCCTCACGAGCGATGATGCACAACACTGAGACACACACCGCGTTGCCGGTCCCCTCCACCAACGGTCACGCGCACGGCGCGTCGCACGCGAGCCACCCCGCGCCCGACGGCGCGGCCGCCGTCATGATGCGGTTTCAGGAAGTGATGGCCCGCTTCCTCGACACGCAGAAGACCGTGATGCTCGGCTTCCTCGGCGCGTCGAACGGCGAGGCTCACGCGCCTTCGACCAACGGCAACGGGCACGCCGCGTACCAGATCGCCCCGCACACCAACGGGAACGGTCACGTGCCGGTCGTGGTGAACCGCATCGCGGCGGCTCCGGTCGTGGCGCGGCCCGCGGTGCCGGCGGCGCGACCTGCGGCGCCCGCGCCCGTCGCGCACGCGAAGCACGAAACGAACGGCAAGCACGACGCCGTCGCGAAGATCGCGCCGGCCGAAGTCGCGGTCGCGCCCACTCGGGGGGCTGACGCCCCCCGCTCGCCCGCTGGAGCCGCTCTCGACCGCGATACGCTCCTCGCGCGCCTGCTGGACCTTGTCAGCGAGCGCACCGGCTACCCGAAGGAAGCGCTCAGCATCGACCTCGATCTCGAAGCTGACCTCGGCGTCGATTCGATCAAGCGCGTCGAAGTGTTGGGCGCGCTCGCGGAGAGCATCGAGGCCGGCGCCAACGGCCAACAGCCGAATCTGGAGATGGAGAAACTGTCCGTCCTCAAGACGCTCCGCGGCATCGCGGACTACGTGATGGGCGCGCTGAACGACGCCGCGACGCCCGCTCCCGCACTCGCGGCCGCGCCTTCAGCGAACGGCAAGCACGCCGCCGCGGCGAGCGCGAACGGCGACCTGCACCCCGGCGCGCGGCAGGGCGACGTGCAGCGGCTCGTGGTACGGTTGATCGACGCGCCGCTCCCGATCCGCCCGACGTTCGCGCCGCCGTCCGGCACGGTCGTCATCACCGACGACGGACTCGGCACCGCGCAGGAACTGGCCGACCGGCTCGCGGAACTCGACATCAAGACGGCGCTCGTGCGGATGGGCAAGAACGAAGGGTTGTCGGCCGACCTCACCGACCCCACCGCGGTCACCGAACTCCTCGCACGTCTTCGCGCCCAGTGCGGCCCGGTGTCCGGACTGGTTCACCTGCTGCCGCTCGCCGACCAGCCCGAAGGCGAGACCGACGAAGCACGGATGCGGCGCGAAGTGAAGTCGCTGTACCTGCTCGCTCGCGGTCTGGAGACCGACATCCGCGACGCGGGCAAGAACGGCTCCGCGGCGCTGCTCGCGGTGACCGCGATGGGCGGCACGATGGGCTTCGGCGACGATCTGCCGCAGGACTTCTTCGCGGGTCACGGCGGCGTCGCCGGGTTCACCAAGTGCCTCGGCTACGAGTGGCCCGAAGTGACCGTTCGCGTGGTGGACGTGAGCGCGGAAACGCCCGCGCCGCGACTGGTCGAACAACTCTTGGGCGAACTCGGCGACCCGGACGGCCCGTTCGAGGTCGGGCGGGACGGCAACTTCCGCAAGACGTGGCAGGTCGAACCCGGCCCGCTGGAGAAGGGCGCGCACGCGGTCGAACTCGGTTCCGACTCCACGGTGCTCGTCACCGGCGGCGCGCGCGGCATCACGGCGCGGGTCGCGCTGGAGATCGCATCGCGGTGCAAGTCGAAGCTGGTGCTGGTCGGCAGTTCCCCGGTGCCGGTGGTCGAACACCCCGACACGACGCCGCTCACCACACAAGCAGACCTGAAGGCCGCGCTCACGAAGCTCCTTCAGTTGGACGGCAAGCCGAGCGCGCCCGCGGCCGTCGAGAGTGCGTACAAGCGGTTGCTCAAGGACCGCGAGATTCGGCAGAACCTCGACCTGATCCGCAAGGCCGGCGGCACGGTCGAATACCGCTCGCTCGACGTGCGCGACGCGACCGCCTTCGGCGCACTGATCGACGAACTGAACGCGCGCGGCGGCATCGCCGGTGTCATCCACGGCGCCGGCGTGATCGAGGATAAGTTGCTCCGCGACAAGACGCCGGAATCGTTCGACCGCGTGTTCGGCACGAAGGTGGACAGCGCGCTGACACTGGCCCGCAAGCTCGACCCGACGAAGCTG
>CANLGS010000701.1 GCA_947490035.1 Gemmataceae bacterium | reverse complement strand
TGAAGGCCGCCGCCAAATAAGTCGCTTCGCTCCGTCGAAAGTCGTAAGGTCCGAAAGTCGTAAAGTCGAAGGCTTGAGATGTCTGGGCCTTCGACTTTACGACTTTCGGACCTTACGACTTGCGACTCTTCGCTGACTTTACGACTTGCGACTTTACGACTTGCGACTCGGAGCGTCCCATCTTGCCCAGTTCCGCCGAAACATGGGTAAGCGTGGCCGGATGCGCCGACTCTATCGCTTGTAACGGCGCGCGCAGGCTCGCACGGTTGTGACACGCCACTAAACCGTTTGTGCGGCGGTGGGCGCGACTTATGCTAATGGTCGATCCCCGCCGCGCCCGGCGGATGGACGAAGCACCCAGAGGCCCACAACCATGAATCTGATCCGATGCGCCGGCGTCGCACTCGCACTCACCGTCGGCGTGGCGAGCACCCCGACCCGCGCCGCCGCCGCCTGGGACAACGTGTTCCAGGTGTGCTGCAACGACTGCAACAAGCCGCGAGCCAGCTACTACGCGCCGGCGCCGTGCCCGCAACCCTGCCCGCAGCCGGTCGCGCAAATCAGCTACGTGCAGCGCAGTTACTACCAGCCGGTCACCGAGTACGTCCGCAAGAGCTACTACGAACCGGTCACGAAGAAGGTGACGAGCTACTACTACGAGCCGGTCACCGAGTACAAGTACAGCACCTACTACGACCCCTGCACCGGGTGCCCGCAGAAGGTCTGCACGCCGACGACCGCGTACAAACTCCGCAGCCAGTGCAACTCAGTGACAAGCTACGTCGAGCGTTGCGCGATGGTGCCCGTGACCACGCTCAAGCAGGTCAACTACCAGCAGCCGGTGGTGAGCTACTACTACCCGCCGACGCCGACCGGCGCGAGTTTCTACCCGCTGCCGCCGACGGGCGCGCCGACCGGTCCGATGGTCGAACAGTTCCGCGAGAACCCGCCGAGCGTGCTGCCGAAGACCGGCAGCGACAACATCATCCCGCAGGACGTGCCGGTCCAGCCGGGCACGTCGAACCCGAAGCCGAGCAACGCGAAGCTCCGCCCGGAGAAGACCGTCAGCCGCAGCAGCGTGGTGTCGGTTCGCGGCGAGGTGGTGTTGAACGATCAGATCACGCCGCGGGCCGGCGCGAAGGTGGTGTTCATGAACGCGGACAAGCCGGAGCAGAAGGAGTACGCGACCGCGAACGCGTTCGGCGAGTTCGACGTGCGCCTGCCGGCCGGGAACTGGTACATGTACGTCGGCGGCGACACCGGCAAGGCGACGTACCACAAGCAGATCAGCCTCGGCGACCGCGACACCGTCGATTACAAGGTGGTCAGCCGCTAAGCCCTGTCTTACTCTTGGTGTTGTGGCACAGGCTTCCGGCCTGCGTTGCCTTTCAGAACACAGGCCGGAAGCCTGTGCCACAACACCAAAGCAACTCACCCAAACGCCGCGCTCAATGTCAAGTGCTGTTCCAAGTCCAGCGCCTCCGAGCGCACGGTCCCGTCGATCCCCAACTCGGCCAACTTCGCGTCCACGTCCTTCTTCTCGCGGTGGCCCGACGGCCAGCCAACCAGCGCCTGCCGCAGGTTCTTCCGGCGGTGAACGTACAGGTCGCGGAGGAACACGCGGAACTTCGTCACGTCGCCGACCTTCGCCCGCTTCTCCGCGTTCGGTTTAATCATCACGATGGCGGAATCCACCTTCGGCTGCGGGTGGAAGTTCTTCGGCCCCACCTTCCGCACCACCTCCACGTCCGCGACGCTCTGCATCAGAATCGAGAGCGCGTTGTAGTCCTTCGTGTTGGGCACCGCGCGCATCCGCTCCGCGATCTCCCACTGCACCATCACCACCATGCGCTCGATGTCGGTCCCGTCAATCAAGAGGTTGCTGACGAGCGGCGTCGCGATCACATAAGGCAGGTTCGCGACGAGCTTCTTGCGCGTACACCCCGTCTTGGTCTTCGCCTCGTCCCACGCCGTCAGCATGTCGGGGTTGAGCGTGTTCTTCTTCGCGAGGCAGTCGCCGATCACGAACGTCACGTTGGTGCGCGCACCGACGATCTCCTTCGCGACCGGTTGGAGCGAGCGGTCGATCTCCACCGTGACGACCGCGCCGGCGGCGTCCGCGAGCTTCGCGGTGAGCGACCCGGTGCCGGTGCCCACTTCGAGAACCGCGTCGCTCTTGTCGAGTTCGGCGGAGCGCACGATCAGATCGACCAGGTTCAGGTCGATGAGGAAGTTCTGGCCGAGCCTGCTCTTCGGCTCCAGCCCGTAGCTCTCGAAGAGCCGGTGCAGGTACGAGAGCGTCTGGCGCGGCGCGCTGTCTTGCTGGGTGTCTGCCATGTATCTCCTGGCGAACCCCGCCCGCAAGGGCGGGGGTGATTCACGCGATTACCCCCGCCCTTGCGGGCGGGGTTCGCCTAAACAGTAACGCTGATCCGTTTGAACAGCTTCTGCACGTGTTTGGCGAGCAGGTCGAACTCCAGGTTCACCGCGTCGCCGGGTTTCTTCGTTCCCAGTGTCGTGTGGGCGCGCGTGTGCGGGATCAGCATCACGCTGAGCCGGTCGGCCTGCGCGTCCACGACGGTGAGGCTGACGCCGTCCACCGCGACCGAACCTTTCCCGACGAGCAGGTCGCCAAACTCTAGCGGGAACCCGAACCAGACCGTCAGCCACTCGCCCGTCACTTCTTCCGTCAGCACCGTGCCGACGCAATCGACGTGACCGGTGACGAAGTGCCCGCCGAGCGCGTCGCCGACGCGGAGCGCGCGCTCGAGGTTCACGCGGTCGCCGGTGGCGAGTCGGCCGAGCGTGGTCTTCGCGAGCGTCTCCGGGCCGACCTCGAAGTCGAACGCGTCGGCATCGTGCGCGACGACCGTGAGGCACGCCCCGCACACCGCGACGCTTTCGCCTGACTGCAACGCGGGCGCGATCGCGGGTTCGGCGACGCGCAGCCGGCGCCCGCCCTGTTCATCGGTGACTGCGCGGACGGTTCCCAACGCTTGCACGAGACCGGTGAACATGAAGGCTCTACATCGGAGGAGTTCGCGTGAAGTGCATTCTAGCAGAGTGCGGCGCCGTCTGAAGGCGAGCGGGGGGCGTAAGCCCCCTGATAAACCTCCGCACCTTAATTCGCGTGGAGATTTACCAGCCCCTATTTCCCAGATGACCTTCAGCTTTCGGCACGGCATGTGCGCCGGAACCCTGGGATTCCCAGCGATTCTGCCTCATTCCTGCCGAAATGACCGAGGGACCCAATGGGTGACCGCCGAAATG
>CANLGS010000700.1 GCA_947490035.1 Gemmataceae bacterium | reverse complement strand
GCCGAACTTGGAATTAGATTGCGCGAGCAGACCGCCTGCTCATCGCGCCGCGCGCAATCTATCACCGACCCAGGGCCGTGATAGATTGCGCGCGGCGCGATCTAACACGGTAACACGCTCTTTGCGCCTTCGCGCCGGCTCTCAACCCGCACCCGTAAGTCCACGGCGGATTGTCTCGCGCCGCAAGCCGGTGTCAAGCGCAAAGTCACCAAAGTGCGCGGCTGTTGCCGAACACGGTAACAACCAACTTGCGCGATCGGATTTCGTTCACCCGCTCACCGGGTTCTCACATCGCGTCCAGTGGGCTGGTCACGCCACGACTGCCGCGATTCAGCATGTGCATGTCGATCATCGTGGTACGCGCGTCCTTGTGACCGAGAAGTTCCTTCACGGTGCGGATGTCGCAACACTTTCGGGAGGAAGTGATTGAAGTCCGACGGAATCGTTGTGCAGCGCAATAAAGACCGCAACCGGCCTTCACCAAACGCTAGGATTACCAGAAAACCGACATCATTAAGGCCACAGCCCCTTTACCCAAAGCACGAAAACACTGGGAATTCAAGCCTCTGAGCCATACGGACAAAACAGGGGTGGGCGGAGGGGGTCACCAGCCACTTTGACATACGGAATTGCCTGCGAGGTGCGAAATGGCGAGCACGATCACGGCACACGCGGAAGGCGCGGCGCTCGCGGTTCGCGTGCAGCCCAAAGCGAAGAAGAACGCGGTGCTGGGCGAACGCGCTGGAATGCTGCGCGTATCGGTAACGGTACCGCCCGAAGACGGCCGCGCGAACGACGCGGTCCTCGCGCTGTTGCGCGAACACTTCAACCTTCAGCGGTCGCAGATTGCGTTGCTGAGCGGGCTGACGAACCGGAACAAGGTGATCCTCGTTCGCGGCGTCACGCCTCAGCAGTTGTCGAAGTTGATTGAGCGGATGTAGTGGGGTAGGCCGCCGTGACCACCCCGCCGGCCTGGGAGAAGGTGTTCGATCCGCGACCAACGGTCGTCCGATATGTCGTGGCGACGCATCGACCGGCCCCCCGGACTGCCCAATATCCGTCGGGCCCTTTACCAGAGGTCGCAACTTCAATCAACACGGCCTAGTCAGTTTTCAGTGTTCAGAAAGCGAAGACAGGCACAAGCGTCCCGTTCTCTATTTCTGAACACTGAAAACTGAGCACTGAACACTATCCCAGTAGGTCGGGCGGGAATCGAACCCGCGCTTGTGTGCTTATCAGACACACGCCTTACCACTTGGCTACCGACCTGTATTGCACCTTCATGTCAAAAACATGCACGGCACGCTGGGTCTTCCCCGTCAGCGGGCCGCCGCTGGCGAACGGCACCGTGACCGTGCGCGAGGATCGCGTTGAGGCAGTGCTGCCGCACGGCGAGCGCACCCCGGATGAAGACTTCGGCAACGCCGCGATCATCCCGGGTCTGGTGAACCCGCACACGCACCTCGACTTGAGCGGCGCGCGCGGGCTGATCCCGCCGACCGACCCGGACCACTTCACCGACTGGCTGCGCGGCGTGATCGCCTACCGCCGCACGCGAACCCCGGAACAAGTGCAAGCCGACATCCGCGATGGCTTGGCCGAATGCCTTCGCGCCGGAACAACGCTCATCGGCGACATCGCCAGCGAGGGCGCGAGTTGGGAGCCGCTCGCGGCTTCGCGTGTGCGGGCCGTGGTGTTCCGCGAACTCATCGGGCTTGGTGGCGAACGCGCTCGGCAATCGTGGGTCGAAATGGTGCGGTGGCAAACGCAACAACGAGCGACCGCCACCTGTCGGCCCGCGCTCAGTCCTCACGCCCCTTACAGTGTCCGCTGGGCACTGATTCAGGCGGCCTGTCGAGGCGGGTTACCAGTCGCGATCCACTGGTTAGAATCGCCCGGCGAAAGCGCGCTGATTGAAACTCGCTCCGGGCCGTTCGTGACCTTCTTGAGTGATCTCGGCATCTGGGACACCGCCGAACCGATTACAGATGCGGCCTACACCCTCGCGCACGGGAGCCTTCACGCCCCGCAGTTCCTACTCGTTCACGCCAACTACCAATCCGCCGACGTGAACGTGCGGCCGAACACTACCATCGTCTACTGCCCGCGGACGCACGCGGCGTTCGGGCACCCGCCGCACCCGTTCCGCGACTTCCTCGCGCGCGGCGTTCGCGTGTGCCTCGGCACCGACAGCCTCGCGTCGAACCCCGATCTCGACATCCTCGCGGAAGCGCGCTTCGTGCGGTCGCGTTACCCCGACTTCCCCGGTGATCAGTTGTTGCGGATGGTCACGCTCTCCGGGGCCGAAGCGCTCGGCTGGGCCGACGAAACCGGTAGCCTCGATGCCGGCAAGAGCGCGGACTTTGTGGTTGTGCCGCTGCCGGACGCGGACGCGCCCGACTCGCACGAACTGCTGCTCGCGGACCACGCCGGCGAACGCCGCACGATGTTCCGCGGTCAATGGAGGAGTGCCCCGTGAAGGAGTCGAACCGTACCCGTCACAAGGGGTACTGTCGAACCGCTCGTTTACGCTCGTATTTGGTCCGGAAGTACACCATGCTGGAGTCGAACCAGCCAACCGGGTTTCGTAGACCCAGCGCCGCAACCGTCGGATGGTGCATCGCGTAAAGGACGCGAAAGAGAGAGAAAGGTTCACAGCACCCGTTCTTGCCATCGCGAGGGGCGTGTGCGACTCGCGCGACTTCAGCGCGATGCCGATTCTCGCGGATGCTCTCCAAGACGCCGGTTGCGACGACGACATCCTTTCGCACTGCCGGGGTGCGGGGTCGTAGACTTGGTGTTGGGCAAGGAGTAGCCGCGGTCTGGAGTGGTCCGCCGCTCCGCGGCGGTCTTCGCCGAGCAATGGTAGGCGCGAATCACAAAGACCAAAGGCACCGCCGCGGAGCGGCGGACCACACTCCAGACGGTTGCGTTGAAGTCGCCAAAGGGACAGCACTATGCGATTCCTTGCCTTGCTCGTCGTCGGCGTCACCGCGGCACAACCCGCGTTCGCACAGCCGCCGAAGGCCGAGCCTGCGAAGCCCGTGGGCATCAGCGACGTGAAGCACGAGCCGCTTTCGCCGGAGCCAGGCGTGCCGGTGCTGGTCACGGCCAAGCTCGCGGAGGGGTTCGCCAAGCCCGTCCTGAAGGTGCAGGCCGTCGCGCCGGGGAAGTACGTTCGCAAGTCGGACGCCGAGTACGAGAAGGACTGGACCGAACTGCCGATGCACGACGACGGCAAGGACGGCGACGCGAAGGCCAACGACGGGGTGT
>CANLGS010000699.1 GCA_947490035.1 Gemmataceae bacterium | reverse complement strand
CGCCGAAGTCTTCGGCTGATACGCCAACCCCTGCGGACTAATCTCCGGAAGCGGAGGGAACTTGAGCGACTCCAGGGGAATCTTGACGTTCGGGCTGTACTGTTCCTGCTCGCGGCGGATGCGGTCCATGACGTACCGTTCCAGTTCCGCGTCGTTGCGCAATTCGTTGAAGATCCTGCCGCGCGGCGGCAACTGGACCAACTCCGGGTTCACGGGTCGCGGCGTGAAGTCCTGCTTCTTCTCGGACGTGGACGTCATGTCGCCGGGTTGCGGCGCCGGCTGCGCGGCGTACCCGGACGCCGGCGGCACGTTCACCGCGGGCGGTTGGAGGTACGGCTGCGCGACCGCGCGCTCGGACGGCACCGGCACCGGGGCCGGACGTACCGGGGCGGGCGCCACGTCGGGCACGGGGAGCGGCACCACCGGGGGCGGCGCGCCCAACTGCGCCACGCCGTCGGCGGCGCCGACGGGAAGCCCGCCGCCGGTCGCGGTCAGCGCGTCGGCCGGCTTCTGGAAGTACATCACCTTGCCCGAAGAGCCGGGCCTCGCGCCTGGCGCGGAGCGCGGCGGTTGTGTTTGCGCTTGTGGCGGGGGCGTGCGCGGGCGGTAGCCCGGCGGCAGCGCCAGCCCGTTCGGCTGCACCTGCGCGCCCGGCGGGGCGCCGGGTTGCAGATTGCCGCCCGGTAGCCCCGGCGGCTGCGCCAGGGCTGGCGCCGCGAACAGCGCCAGCAGCAGCGCGGCTTTAGCCGCCGCTGTCCCCGGCGTAGTCGGCCGAACTGTAGTTCGGCGCTTCCTGCGTGATAGCAATGTCATGCGGGTGGCTCTCCTGCACACTCGCCGCGGTCACCTGAATGAACCGGGCCTTGGTCCGCAACTCGTCCAGCGTCTTGCAGCCGCAATATCCCATTCCGGCACGCACGCCGCCGACCAACTGGTACACGTAGGGTGAGAGGTGTCCCTTGAACGGAACCCGTCCCTCGACCCCTTCGGGCACCAACTTCCCGTTCGCCGGCTGGGCCGGTCCGCCGCCCTGCTGGTAGCGGTCGGCGCTGCCGGCCATCATCGCCCCGAGCGAACCCATTCCGCGGTACTGCTTGAACGACCGCCCGCGGTACAGGATGAGCTGTCCGGGGCTTTCGGCCAGCCCCGCGAACAGCCCGCCGATCATGCACGTGAACGCGCCCGCCGCGAGCGCCTTCGTGATGTCGCCGCTGTACCGGATGCCGCCGTCGGCGATCACCGGGATGCCGCTCCCGGCCAGTCCCTTGACCACGTTCGCGATGGCCGACATCTGCGGCACGCCCACGCCCGACACGATCCGCGTCGTGCAAATCGAGTTATGCACCACCGCGTTGTTCGCGATGAAGCTGTGCGTCGGGCAGTCCACCTCGATGTCGTAAACCGGTACCGCCAACCCCGTCTCGCGCCGACCGAGCGGCTTCACCACCTGGAAATCCCCGGTGTGCCGCTTCAAATGGCTCACGTTCAACCGCGACCGGTAGCTCTCGCGGCAGTTGGCAACGTTCACATTCTTCAGCCCGCCCGCCGTCGGTTCCTCGGTGGCTGAGTTCGGGAAACTCCCCTTCGTCAAGAAGCACAGCACGTTGAACAGTTCGACCAACTGGGCCGCGGTGTTATGGAACCCGATCCGCCCATCTGCCGCCGTGTACCCGTCGCTGTCCACCAGACCGTCGAACAGACCTTGCAGGTATTCAGCACCCCCGCACAGGTACTTTTCCGGCAGGTGCTTCTCGTGCTTCTTGCCGCACTCGGCCAGAAGGCGTGCCCATTGGAGGGAGTACAGGTTGACCGTATCAATCTTCTCACCCGGCACGACCTTCGGCGTGACGCCCGTCACCGCCTCGACTGCGCGCACCAGCTTCGCCGTAACCTCCGGCTCATTCTTCCCGAAGTACCACGACACGCGGCCGATGTCCGAGTTCCGCACCCGGTTCAGGAACGCGTGTCCGTCGCCGAGGAAAGTCCCGAGCAGATACCCGAGGTCGTAGCTGGCGCGAATCTCAGTCGTGTACCGTTCCAACTTCGCTTCGCGGATCGCGTACTCACCCAGATCGATCTTCAGTTCGGCCGACATCTCGAAGGCGATCCGCTTCGGCAGAAGCATCACGTCGCGGTCAAGCGTACCGACTTCCTTCCACTTCAGTTTCGTCGCCCCGGTCTTTGTCGGCTTCGCCAACACCGCGGCATAACCGTGACTCGTAATGCTCGCGCGGCTGCTCGTGTTCAGGTCGCCGACGTAAAACCGGTGGTCGGGCGTCGCAAACGTCTCGCGGAACGAGGCCGTGTGTCGAACCGCGATCACCTCGCGGGTGCCCGTACACCACGCCTTCGCCACCGTCACCGGTTGGCCGTTCATGTTGATGACGCGGTCGCCGGCTACCACCTCTTCGATGTTCCGGTACGTCCCGTTCGCCATCAGCACCCGCGTGCCGGCCGCGAAGCACCCCGGGCCGATGCCGCACTTCACGCCGTCGACGCCCGCGTCGGCCAGCGCCCTTGCGCCCTCGACCGTCGCCACGTTGCCCGCGATCACGTCGATGTTGTGCCGCTTCTTCAGCTCGCGCACCGTCTCGATCACGTTGCGGCTGTGGCCGTGCGCCGAGTCCACCACCAGCACATCGACGCCGGCCGCGATCAGCGACGCGGCCCGCTCGAAGTCGTGGACCCCGATCGCGGCACCGACCTTCAGCCGCCCCCGCACGTCTTTCGCCGCGTGCGGGAACTTCTGCGTCTTGTCGATGTCCTTGATCGTGATTAACCCCTTCAGTCTGAATTGATCGTCCACCAGGAGTAATTTCTCCACCTTATTTTTCGTGAGCAGCTTTTCGGCCGCGTCGAGTGTGGTGTTCTCCGGGGCCGTCACCAGGTTCTTCTTGGTCATCACCTCGTCGAGTTTCTGCTCGTTGTCGACGAGGAACTTGAGGTCGCGCCGAGTCAGAATGCCCTTCAGCACGCCGTTGACGGTGATCGGCACGCCGCTGATGTGGTGATCTTCCATGATCTTGCGCGCGTGGCCGACGGTGTCGTCCGGCGGGAGCGTGATCGGGTCGGTGATGATCCCGTTCTCGCTCCGCTTCACCTTGTCCACCTCGCGCGTCTGGAACGCGATCGTCAGGTTCTTGTGGATGATCCCGATGCCGCCCTCTTGCGCCAGCGCGATCGCGAGTTCGCTCTCGGTGACGGTGTCCATCGGGCTGGACACGATGGGGATGTTGAGCCGCACGTTGCGCGTGAGTTGGGTGCGCACGTCCGT
>CANLGS010000698.1 GCA_947490035.1 Gemmataceae bacterium | reverse complement strand
CCGCGCCCCGATCAAGTCGTCCGAGGAGAAGGTTCAACTCGCGGAGCAGATGGCCGACATGACCATCCTCAAGGCGCCGGTATCCGGTATCGTGCTGAAGGTGACCGGGCGCGAGGGGCAGCCGACCGGCATGGAACCGATCCTGCAACTCGCGGAACTGAGCAAGATGACGGTGGTCGCGGAGGTGTACGAGAGCGACGTGGAGCGGCTCGCGACGTGGGTGCGCTCCGGCCCCGTGAGCGCGGAAATCACCAACCCCGCACTGCCGAAGGCGCTGAAGGGCGCCGTTCGCACGGAAGCCGACATCACGCGGATGATCGCGCGGAACCAGGTGTTCGCGATGGGGCCGCGCGAGGACGCCGACCGCCGCGTGGTGGAGGTGGTCGTCCACCTCGCCGACGCCAGCGCCGCCGACGCCGGCCGCTTCGTGGGGTTACAGGTGACGGTCGCGTTCGTGCCGAAGTGATGTGATCCGGTCACTCCGCGACCGGTCTTCTCTTGTGGCACAGGCATTCCTGTCTGTGTACTTCGAGACGCCAACCGCACAGACAGGAATGTCTGTGCCGCCAAGACCAAGACAGAAGAACCGGTCACGGAGTGACCGGACCACATTGAAGACACCCATGACCCCCCTTCGGCTCGCGTGGGCGAATCTGGTTCACAAGCGGGCGCGGACGTTCATCGCCGCGGCCGGGGTCGCGTTCGCGGTCATCCTCGTGTTCATGGAACTCGGACTGCTCGGCGGCGTCGGCCGCACCGCGACCATGCTCTACGACAAACTGCAATTCGATCTTCTCATCACGTCAAGCGAATACCTCGACCTGAGCCGCGCGCCGGAGTTCCCGCGAGCGCGGCTCGCGCAGGCCCGCGTCGATGGCGTTGAGGATGTGATCCCGCTCTCGTTCGGCGTGGCCGCGTGGCGGGCGCCGCGCCAGGAGTCGCTGTTCGGCGCGCCGACCGAAGCCGGCGGGCAGTTGAGCATCAACATCGTCGCGGCCCCGCCGGACCAACTCGACAAGGCGTTCGTCGTCGGCAAGGGTGGCGCGTTCGCGTCGGAAGAAGACGCGGTCGCGGCCGGGAAGAGGCTCAAGCAGCTCGACACGTTCCTGCTCGACCGCCGCTCCAAGCCGGACTTCGGGAACCTCGCGACGCTGCAATCGCTTCCTCCGGACGGGCGCGGCGCCGAAGCGGTTCGCGTGAACGGGCAGCGCGCGAGCGTGGTCGGCGGGTTCGACCTCGGCACCGGGTTCAGTTGGAACGGGATGCTGCTCACCAGCGAAGAGAGTTACGCGAAGTACGCGATGCGCCCGCGCGACGCCGTTCACTTCGGGCTTGTTCAAGTGAAGCCGGGCGCGGACCCGGTCGCGGTGCAGGCGCAGTTGCGGCGCACGCTGCCGCCGGACGTGAAGGTGTACACGCGCGCCGAGATCAACGCGGACGAGCGGAACTACTGGCTGCGGCTCACGTCCATCGGCCAGTTCCTGATCGTCGCGGTGGTTCTCGCGATCGTCGTCGGCGTCATCTTCGTGTATCAAATGATGGCCGCGGACATCCGCAACATGCTGCCGGAGTACGCGACGGTGAAGGCGCTCGGCTACAAGCCGCCGTACCTGACGGGCGTGGTGCTGTGGCAGGCGGTGCTGCTCGCGGTGTTCGGCTACGTTCCGGGCTTCGTCGCTGCACTCGGGCTGTATTATGTGGCGAGCAACTACGGCGGCATCCCGACCGCGATGACTCCCGAAGTTGCTGGGAGTGTGCTTACGCTGACGTGCGCCATGTGCCTCGCGTCCGGTCTGCTGGCCGTGCGGAAGGTTCACTCCGCGGACCCGGCCGATTTGTTCTGAGTGTAGTCATCACGCTCCGCGTGATGTCTTCGACTTTTTGCCAGCCTCACAAGACATCACGCGGAGCGTGATGACTACACTCGAAGACCACACAAGACATCACGCGGAGCGTGATGACTGCACTCAAAACCTTATGCGTCCTCCACCCGTACCACTGGCCTGGAAGAACCTCGCGCACGACAAGGTGCGGTTCGCGCTGTTCGCGTCGGGCATCGGGTTCGCCGTCGTACTCATGGGCGTGCAGTACGGCATCATGAACGCCATGCTCGACAGCAACACCGTGCTGATTCAGCGGCTCAAGGGCGAGATCGTACTCATCAACCCGAACAAAGCGTCGCTCCTGTTCCGCGAAGGCGTGTCGCGCCGGCGCGTCGCGGAGGCCGAAGGCGTTGCCGGTGTGCGGAGCGTGACGCCGGTCTACGCGGAGTACGCTACCGCGTCGCTGCGGCACACCGCGAACGACCCGGCGGCGCGCACCGGCACGCGCCGCGTGCGCGTCATCGGCGTCGATCCGAACGCCGACGCGCTCGACCTGCCCGGCGTCAGCGCGAAGGACTGGCAGGAGCTGAACACGCCCGGCACGGCCCTCTACGACCGCAAGAGCCGCGCGCACCCGGACCAGGTCAACCACCGCGGGGAAACGGTGTTTGGCAAGTTGGAACCCGGCGCGCGCACGGAACTCGCCGGCCGCGACATCAGGCTCGTCGCGGGCTTCGAGATGGGGTTCGACTTCGGCACCGACGGCAGCGTGGTAGTCAGCGACCGCACGTTCGAGAAGTGGGTGCGCGAGCCGTACTACCCGGCGGAACCGATGGCGGAGTGCGACATCGGCCTCGTGAAGCTCCAACCCGGTGCCGATGTGAACGCGGTGAAGGCCGCGCTCCAGAAGAAGTTCGCCGAGGGCGGCGACGTGCTGGTGCTGACGCGCGACGAGATGGTGTCGCGCGAGAAGAGCTTCTGGTGGACGAACACGCCGATCGGGTTCGCGTTCGGGGCCGGCGTGCTGCTCGGCTTCGTCGTCGGTATGGTGATCTGCTACCAGATTTTGGCGAGCGACGTGGCCGACCACCTGCCGGAGTACGCGACGCTCAAGGCCATCGGTTACACCAACCGCTACCTGAGCTGGATCGTGCTGCAAGAATCGCTGATACTCGCCGTGGCCGGGTTCGTCCCCGGCATGATCGTGACTTACGCGACGTACCTGGCACTCACGGAAATCACCGGGCTGCCGCTGATCCTCACGCCCGGCCGGTTCGCGCTCTTGCTCGCGCTGACGGCGGTGATGTGCGTCGCGTCCGGGCTGCTCGCGGTGAGCAAGGTGAAGAAGGTGGACCCCGCCGATGTGTTTTGAACGAAGAAGAACGGCGCGCCCGGCCGCGCACCCCGGGCGTTGCCCGGGGCTGAGGAGTGTCAGGCCTTCGGCCTGAAAACCGTT
>CANLGS010000697.1 GCA_947490035.1 Gemmataceae bacterium | reverse complement strand
TTAGACTACAGACGCACGCGGTCACCCATTCGCGCCTTCAGCAGTTCCTTCGTCTCCGCGCTCGCGGGCGAACCGGTCAGGTCGAGCAGCACAAGGTTCTCGGCGAGCGGCGATTCCAGAAGCGCGAGAATGCCTTCGTCGCCGACCATGCAGTAGGAGAGGTTGAGGACGAGCAGCCCCGCGAAGTGCGGCGATTGAGCAATCGCGGTCGCGCCCACGTTGCCGACCGCGTTCGACGCGAAGTCGAGGACGCGCAGGTTGGCGACTTCGTGGCAGGTCGCGAGTTCGGCCAGGAAGGCTCCGCTCACGGCGTTGCGCTGGTAAACGAGCCGGCTCAACCGCGACAGCGTGAGCGAGGTCGATAACACGCCCTGCCCGGCTAATCCGGGGGCCGTCTCGCTCAGGTCGAGGTCGCGCAAGTGGTCGAGCGGCAGCCGCGCGACCGCTTCGTGCCCGATGGGACCGATCCGGTTGCCGCCGAGCCGAAGTCGCTCGACGCCCGCGACCGCGTTCGCGGTGAGCAGGTGGCGGACGTGTTCGCCGGACAGCCGACTTGCCACAAGTGACAGCTTGCGCAGGCGCACCGGCCCGGCGACCGCTGCCAGCGCGGAGACGAACGGGAAGTTGGCGACCGGCCCGCCGCCGATGTCGAGTCGGATGAGCCGCGGGAACAAGGGCGAGCGCAAGAGTGCGGCGATAGCCGGCGGCGACAGCCCGGCGTCGCGCGCGTCCAGTTCTTCGAGTGCCGCGCTCGAAGTTTCGAGCGCCGCAACTGCGCGCGGCGGGAGATTCGCCCTGTGAATGCGCAGGCCCGTGATCCGGGCAAATTGCGACGAGCGGAACAGTGCGTCGGCCGCGCCGTCGTTGCTGGCAAACGCGAGCGTCGTGATCGGCGTCGAGGCGAACAGACGGTCGGCGTTCGCCAGGAATTGCTGCGAGTTCAGCCGGATGCCCCACGGGAACCCGCGGCGCAACAGCGGCGCGTTCAGCAGTTCGGCGGACCACGGGGAACCCGACACCCAGCCTTCGGTTTCGCGCCGCGGCTTCTCGATCAGCTCCCACCGAAGACGAGCCGGGTCGCACTCGTCGCGTTGTGACATCCCGATGTCATCGCGAATGAACGCGGCGCGGACGCGCGCGACGGCCGGCGTCGGGAACGCGTCGGCGTTCTCGTCGAGCCAGTCGGCGAACACGAGCCGCGGCGTGTCTTCGGCCGGGTTCTCGACAATCGCGCGAAGCAGTGCGTCGTGGTCGGTCATGGTGTGATTTTGTTAGGCGAACGCCTTCTTGAATCGCGTCTTCAGAATCGCGGTGCCGCGACCTTTGAAGTGGACGTACTTCAACCCCTTCAGGTACGGGCTGGCGGCCACGGCCTTCGCGCCCGATTCGCCGATGGGGTTGCTGCCGAGGTCGAGCCACTGAAGGTTCGCCGCGCCCGGCCACGCGGCCAGCGCCCGCGCGCCGCGCGCGGTGATGTCGTTGCTGTCCAGGTCGAGGCACGTAAGCCGCTCGAACGCGGCGTGCGCGAGGAACCGCTCGAAGTGGTCGTCGCCGATGCGCGTGTTACCCAGTTTGAGGTGCCACACGCCGCGAACCGCCGGGCACTTTGCGAGCGCTTCGATGCCTTTGGGCGTGAGGTGCGCGCTGTCCGGGTCGAGGACACGCAGCGTCGGCCCGCGGCCCGGTTTCGCCAGCGCCAGCGGAGTCGGCCCGTCGAAGCGGGCGTTGTCCAGAATCAGCACGCACAAGTTCGGCAGGTGCTTCGTGTTAATCAGTTCGGCCGCGGCAGTCGCGCCGTCCTCCGTGTCGCACGAACTGAGATCGAGGTGGCGCAGGTGCTGGCGCGACTTGGACGCGGCCAGCGCCGCGGCCCCGGTCCCGGTGACATTGTTTACCGCGAGGTCGAGGTGCCGTAGCTCCGGCAACCGCTTGGCGATCGCGCGTGCGTCGGCGTCGCCGAGGTTGTTGCCCCACAGGACGAGTTCGCGCAGGCCGACGAACTGCGGGCTGCTGAGCGTTGCGACGAACCGCCCTGCCGTCGGCGGATCTTCCGCGTCCATGAGGTTTGCCAGGTACAGGTGTTCCAGGCCACTCCAGCAAGTTCCCTCGGCGAGTGCCTCAACGACCGCGGTGGGAGGGGCGAGGCGGAACACCAGTTTGCGGACCCCGACCGCGTCGCGAGCGGAACCGAGAATGCGGACCGCGCCCGGATCGACCTCGGACTCCAGAGCCAACTCGCGGATGTGGGCGAGGTGCCCTGACCTGACCAGTTCGGTCGCCTGTTCAGCGGTCAAGCGGTCCTCGTAGAACATCACGTCGGTGATCGGCGCCGCGCGGAAGATCGCGTCCGCGTGCTTGAGAAACGCGGCCACGTCCTCGACCAACAGGCTGTCGAAGAAACCACGGCTGTTCTCCCAGAAGCCCACCCCTTTGATCTGCGGCACGCCCTCGCGCTTCGCCGTCAACTTAAACGGTCGTTTGCCGCCGCCCTTGCGAGCCGCGAGTTCCGCGCCGATTTCTCCGGGCCACGCGATGCGCCCCAGACTGGCTTCGTTCTTGTACTCGCGCGTGTTTTCCAGGTACGCGCTCACGGCGTTGGTCGCGGTGTCGGCCTGTTCCGCGCGGAAACGCTCGACGCGCGCGCGGATGTACGCGGCCCGCTTCGCCTCATCGTTTTCATCGAGCCAGTCGGCGTATACGAGGCGCGGCGTGTCCTCGTCGGCGTGCGCGACGATCGCGGCCAGGAGCGCGGCACGGTCGGACATGGCAAGTGCTCGCGGGGTTACAGGAACACGCGGTCGCCGAACCGCTTCCGCAGCCGGGCCGCGGCGGCGGGGTCGAGCGCGTTGCCGTACAGGTTCAGGTACATCAACCCGGTCAGGGTTTCGCTCCGTGCCAACGCGTCGGCGCCGGTGTTGCTAACGTGCGACTCTGCCAGGTCGAGGACGAGCAGACCCGCGAGGTTCGCGCTCGTCGCCAGCGATTGCGCGCCCTGGTTGCCCGGGCCGACGCGGTTCTCGCGCAGGTCGAGGATACGAAGGTTCTTGGCCGGCGCGCCCGCGAGGACCGCCGTGACCTGCGAAGCGAGGTTGTTCCCGCCAAGCAACAGGCTTCGCAGGTTGGGGAAGAAGTCGGCCTCGACCAGCGCCGCCACACCCTCGACGGTCGGCCGCGTGCGGAGCAGGTGCAGCACGCGCAGGTTCGGCATCGAAGCCCCGGCGAGCGCGGCCATTCCTTCCGCGCCGGGGTTGTTGTCGCTCAGATCGAGTTCTTCCACCGTTT
>CANLGS010000696.1 GCA_947490035.1 Gemmataceae bacterium | reverse complement strand
GTGGGTGCTGGACGCCGACATCAAGGGGGCATTCGACAACATCGACCACGGGAAACTGTTGGAGGCCATCGGCAACTTTCCCGCGAGGGAACTGATCCGCCAGTGGCTGAAAGCGGGATACCTGGAAGATGGCGTCTTTCACCACACCGGTTCGGGCTGACCGAGGTGTTCCGCACCGCCCGCATGTACACGGGCGGCGCTCCCGGCAACGACGCGATCCGCGTGTTCGGTGTCACCTCGCTCGAACTCGGCTGATGTCGGCACAGGCGCCGGGTTCCACGATCGGAACCCGAAGCGCGAACAGTTCCCACGGGAGGAAAAGCGATGGAACTCAGTTGGTCGCAGCTCACGGTGTGGGCGCTCCGTCCGACGCCCGTCACGGCCGCGGTCACCTTCGCGCTGTTCGCGGCGGTCCTCGTGCCGCTCGAGCGCCTGTGCCGACCGTTGGTGCGCGGACCGGCGCGCCGGTCGGGTCTCCGCACCGACCTGTTGTTCTGGGTGTTCACACCACTGGTCGGGAAGGCAGCGACTTACGCCGCGGTGACGGCCGTGGTCGCCGGTCTCATGCGCCTGACTGGGCGGGAACTGGACCCGTTCTCGGGGGCGGGGTGGGGCGCGGTCGGGCGCCAACCGCTGTGGCTCCAGGCAATTGAGGTACTGGTTCTGGCCGATTTGATCTTCTACTGGACGCACCGGCTGTTCCACACCACCCGGATGTGGCCGTTCCACGCCGTTCACCACAGCAGCGAGCACCTGGACTGGGTGTCGTCGATGCGTTTCCACCCGGTCAACGACATCGTGTCGCGGGTGTTTCAGGCCGTGCCGCTCGTGCTACTCGGGTTCGCCCCCGCCGCCGTGGTGTGTGCGATCCCGGTGGTGGTGAGCTTTATCGTGGTAACGCACGCGAATGTGCCGTGGACGTGGGGGCCGCTGCGGAACGTGTTCGTCAGCCCGGTGTACCACCACTGGCACCACAGCACGGAGCCGGAAGCCGTAGACAAGAATTTCGCCGGGGTGTTCGTGTTCTGGGACTGGCTCTTCGGAACCCGGTACCTGCCACGGGCGCGCCACCCGGAGCGGTACGGCGTTTTCGACACGGGCGTACCACGCGGGTTCTTGGGTCTGCTCGCCTACCCGTTCCTTGCCCGTGGGTCAGTACCCTCCGGACACCCAGAGCCCTCTCCTCAGAATCGATCTCGCGCCGGGTACACCAACGAGCCTTGACGGGGCCGCGGGATCAGGGGCATTGTGACCAACAATCCCGGCCCGCCATATCTTGCAAGCACTTCGCCAGTTGGCTGGGGCTGTGCCCGAACTGGAAGAAGGCGGGCGGGAAGGTGCAGTCGAGCCGCACCCGGCTAAGGAAGAACGGGGCGGCGGGCGCGTTGCGGTTGGCGGCTGATGCGGAGCACGAGCTACATGGGCGCGTACCTGCGCCGGCAGCGCGGCCGTCTGGGCCCGCCGAAGGCGATCACGGCGACGGCTCACAAGCTGGCGCGGGTGTACGCGCTGGTGCGGCACGGGGTGGGGTACGTGAAGCAGTCGCAGGAGGCGTACGCGGAGCACACGCGCGCGAAGGTGGAGAAGCAGTTCCACCGGCGAGCGAAAGAACTGGGCTACGAGGTGCTAAGGTCGAACCGCCACTCGCGCCGACGTCGGGCGTAGGCCGCCGTGAGTGCCCGATTTCACACATGCGGCACTCACGGGTCCGCGCCGGGGTCTTGCTCCGCGGGCGGTGGCGCTTGTCGCCGCTGATCGGGATTCCAGAGGCGGAACCGCGCGCTCATCCGTGGCGCCGGCGACGGTTCGGCAAACCAACTCGCAGCATCACCGGCGGTGCCGCTACCCGAGTAGATGACGACTCCGGTGTTGGATTTTGCGAACCGCATGGGTTCTCCGGTGAACGCGTCGCTGGGAACCGCGGAGAGGAACGCGGGCACCAGTTCGGAGAGATCGTTCGGCCAGCGGTTGTTCTTGATGCGGAACCGCTCGCACGCGATCCCCACAACGAGTGCGCGTGCCACGGCCACCCCCCGTACCGAACCTTCTGCGGTAATCTGAACTGAGGGGAACAATACCTCACTTACCCGCTCGGTGATCTCATCCGACGGTGCTCGGAGCGCGCGGATGGCTTCCAGTTGTCGGTGAGTCGGGAGCTTCGCCGCCGTAATCGCTCGGCCCCACCACCGCAGCCCGACCGACCGCGCCCGCGCGATCTCATGTGGTTTGAACGGGTTGCTCGCGTCGGAGTTCTGGAGCAGATAATCGGACAGCGGGCGCTCGCCGCGCAGGGCGTACAGGAGCAGCGGTTCCTCCGCGTCGGCGGCCCACGCGGTTTGAAGGGCCGCGAGATCCGGTTCCCGTGCCGTGACCTGCGCAAGCGCTCGCTCCACCGACCCGGCCGCAAAATTTCGCACCGAGAATCGCTGCAGTTGCGAGATCATGAACGGGTCGTCGCCGACCGAACGAGAGGCATTCAACAGCGCACGAAGGGCGGTCGTGAGCCGATCCGCGTCGTTGGAGTTGGCCGCAATGACCGCATCCCAGCGGAGCAGCTCGGCGACCGCGTGTGTGTCCGCACCTGTCGAACCGGCCTGCATCAGAACGTCGGGGGAGAGTTGGACTTCACGGAACCCGGTGGGGCGGTCCTTCAGGGACCGCGCGACCGTCAGGGCGTCATTCGACCACGCGAGGTAGAGTTCTGCCGAAGAGATCGCGTCATTCGGCACGCGGACGTTCGGCGCGCGCCACGTGACGTCGGGTGCCTTTTGCTCCGGTCCGGTCCGCGTCGCCCGCTGCAAATCACGAACGCGGCGGATCGTGTCCGCCGAGTTCTTGTCGGCGGGCGGGCGCGGGCGCGCCGCGTTGAGCCGCTCCCAGGTCCAGTCCGGGTCGTCGCGCTCGGCTTCGGCGCGGGCCACGGCCAATGCGCGTTCGCCTTGCCGTTTCGTCCATTCCCGGTTGCCGTAGTACCAGGTGAAGTAGACGATCAGCGCGATGGAAACTGATAGAACGAGCCGCTTCGGCCAGCGCCAGCGCGATGACCTTTTGATTTCGGATGTGTTGAGTTCATCGGGGTCGGGGGTGGGCGATTCGGGCATGTGCCGATCTCTAGAGGCCAATCTTTCCCAGACCGATCTTTCCCAGATGAACGCCTCTGGGAACACGAATCGGCTGTGCGGTCACAGATTACCCCCGCGAAGGGTCGCCTGCAACGATTTTCGCACCCGGATGAGGTCTTGACCACGGTCGAACGGTTCCCCCAACCACCACCCCGAACGT
>CANLGS010000695.1 GCA_947490035.1 Gemmataceae bacterium | reverse complement strand
ACGGAAGACGGCTGAGTACCCCAAGGGAGAAGGGATTCTGAGATGTGCCCTTGGCCTTCTGAGGGGGCGGTAACACCATGGCTTCCTCTCCATGTTATTCTGAGCCATGATGTTATAGCAAACCTCAAGTCACGCAAATCAGTAGCGTGGTGTTCCCGAAAGAGCGCGAACTGCCGGAACCAAAACTCGTTGCGGCCGACGGCATGAAGGACGCGGACGTGTGGAAGCCGTTCGCGCCGCTGCGGTACGAGGACACGCTCGTTGACCACGACACGCGGGGCGTTGCCAATGTGGTGGTGTGGCTGCGCCCGGACTCGGACGACAAGAAGACCGCGTTCCCGGCCGAGAAGATTCACCCGGACCTTCGCAGTTTGGAGCCGCGCGAACACGCGGTACTCGCGGTGCGCGGGCAGTTCGTGCCGCGCGTACTCGCGGTGCGGGCCGGCGACCGCATCACGTTCGACAACCGCCTGCCGGTGCCGACCAACGTCCGCTACAACGAGGCGCCCGACGGCGAGCCGCGCGGCTTCAACGTGATGGTCGGCAAGGGCACGACTCGAACCTCGGAGCCGCTCACGGCGCTGCACGGTGTCGATACGTTCCAGTCCGACATCTACCCGTGGATGAAGGGCTACGCGCGGGCGTTCGATCACCCGTACTTCGCGGTCACCGACGCCGCCGGCAAGTTCTCCATCGCGAACGCGCCGGCGGGCACGTGGCGGCTCGTCGCGTGGCACGAAGCCGTCGGCTACCGTGGCGGCGCGGCCGGCAAACTCGGCGCGAAAGTGATGCTATCCCAGCAAGTGGAACTCGACCCGCTCGTGTTGGAGTAGCTGCCGCGAGCCGAGCGGCACGGGCTGACCCGCGTGTGGGCCACTCGGGCGCCGCTGAAGTGATTCGCGTTGGGTAGCCGTGCCGCTCGGCTCGCGGCACCTACCAGAACCCCGTTCCATTACCTCAAGGTGATTCCATGCGACTACTGTTGTCGTGCGTGTGCTGCTGCGCGCTCGCGTCCGTCGTGACCGCGCAAGATGAGTGGGTGACGGTCAAAGGGCAGGTGCTGTTCCCGGCCGACCAGCCGGTCCCGCAGCGCGCGGCGCTCCAGGTGAACGGCCCCGACCAGGTCGTGTGCCTCGCGAAAGGCGCGATCCTCGACGAGTCAGTTGTCGTGAACCCGAAGACCCGCGGCGTCAAGAACGTGGTCGTGTACCTACGCCCCGACGACGCCGACCTGAAGGCCGCGTTCGCGAAGGAACAGATTCACCCGGAGGACGCGAAGCGCAAGCCCGCGGAGGTCGTCATCGACCAGCCGTGTTGCGTGTTCGTGAATCGCATCACGGTCGCGCGGGTGGGCGACACGATCGTGGTGAAGAACCCCGCGGCCGTCGCGCACAACTTCTTCTGGGAGAGCGCCGAGAACGGCTCGTTCAACCCTAACATCGCTCCGAAGATGGACTTCAAACTGCCGCCGCTCAAGAAGGAGGCGACACCGATCCAGTACAAGTGTACGATCCACCCGTGGATGACCGGCTACGTGCGCGTCTTCGACCACCCGTACTACGCGGTCACCGACGACGACGGCAAGTTTGAAATCAAGAACGCGCCGGCCGGGAAGTACCGCATCGTGTACTGGCACGAGAACGGCGTCCGCGGCGGCGCGAAGGGCCGCGCCGGCGACCAGATCGAGATTGCCCTCCCGCAAGGCGCCAAGACGATGGAGATGAAGCCGACCGACTTCGACGTTAGCCCGAAGTAACGTGAAGGCGAAAGAGAAGAGCCGCAGATAACGCGGAAGAACGCAGATCAGAACAAGAAGAGAAGCAGTTGTTTTGAAAACAACGCTGTTCTTGGTTCTGATCTGCGTTCTTCCGCGTTATCTGCGGCTCTTCTCTTCCCCGAGTCTACGCGGCGCGCAGGGTTCGCACGCACTTCGCGACGCGCGCCGCGGCTTCGTCGATCTCCTCGACCGACTGACTCGGTGCGAAGCTGAATCGCAGCGCCGAGCGCAACACCTCGTCCGAAACGCCCATCGCGCGCAGCACGGGGCTGGGCAGCAGGCTGCCGCTCGAACACGCGGACCCGGTCGCGCACGCGACGCCCGCCAGGTCGAGCGCCATCAACAGTAGGTCGGCGCGGCAGCCCAGGAACGACACGTTCAGCGTGGTCGGCACCACGTCCGGCGCGCCGACCTCCGGGCCGTTCAGCACGACCGGGGCGCACTCGCATTCGAGCGCGTGCCAGAAGCGGGCGCGAAGTGTTTCGAGTTGCGCGCGGTTGGCGTCCAGGTTCCGCACCGCGAGTTCCAGCGCGGCGGCCATTCCGACCGCGAGCGCGACAGGTTCCGTGCCCGGCCGCCGGCCGCCCTGCTGGTGCCCGCCGTAGGTGTGTGGTTTCAGGTGCGTGCCGCGTTTGGTGAGCAGTACGCCAATGCCTTTCGGCCCGCCGAACTTGTGCGCGCTTGCGGTCAGTGTGGTCGCGCCGAGCGCGTGGAAGTTCACCGGCATCTTGCCCACGGCCTGCACCGCGTCGGAGTGGAGCCGCGCGCCCTTCGGCAGTGACAACGCGATGTCACGCACCGGCTGAACGGCCCCGGTTTCGTGGTTCGCGAGCATCACGCAGACGAGGGCGTCTGCGACCGGGTCGCGCCACTCGATCACGCCGCGCGAGTCTGCCGGTAGCCACTCGACCGCGACGCCGAGCGATTCGAGGTGGCGCAGGGGTTCGATCACGCACGGGTGTTCGAGGTGAGATGCTTGGGCGAGCGGGGGGCGTAAGCCCCCTGTTGAAACCCCTTCGCGAGAAGATGCTTGTAAGTCTAACAGGGGGCTTACGCCCCCCGCTCGCCCAAGAAACCCGAACACCGCGAGGTTGTTCGCCTCGGTCGCGCCGCTGGTGAACGTCACCTCGTCCGGGTGCGCGCCCAACAGCACCGCGATCTGTTCGCGCGCGTCTTCGAGCGCCTGCCGCGCCTTCCGCCCGACCGCGTGCGCCGACGCCGGGTTGCCGAACGTCTCCGCCATCAGCGGGCGCATCGCGTCCCACACGCCGGGCAGCAACGGCGTGGTCGCGTTGTGGTCGAGGTAGATCGGCGTCATGCCGGAATTGTAACGGATCGCGCGGTGCTACTTGCGGAACTGACCGAAGACGATGGTCAGGAAGAACTCGTGACGGGCGGCGCCTTCCAGTTTGGTCTGGGCGAGGTCCGTGTACGGGGACGACATGCACAGGTACGGATCGTTCTTGAGCCACTCGTCGCCCTCCTTGAAGTGCGCGTAGGCCCCGTCGT
>CANLGS010000694.1 GCA_947490035.1 Gemmataceae bacterium | reverse complement strand
GCGTTCGCGATGGCGGTGACGTGGCCCGAAGCCGGCAACATCGGCGGCGGCGGGTTCATGATGGTGGCCGCGCCCGGCAAAGAGCCGACGTGCATCGAGTACCGCGAGACCGCACCGGCCGCCGCGAAGGTCGATCTGCTCGCGAGCGGGTATGCCGGATTTGGTGCCGCCCGGATAGTCTACGACACCGGCTCGCGAACCGGCACGGCGATCAGAAGTTCGGCGCCATTCATTACCAGATTCTGGACCGGCGATTCGTCCGGAAGATTGTCCAGTCACCGGTCCGCGTTCTCCGCGGGATTCAACCCGGTTCCGCCGGGCGGGAGAATGTTCTCCCGGGGCGGGTCGTCCAGTCCGCCGTACACGGCGTCAAGCCTGATTTTGCCGCGAACGAGCAACATGCGGTCGGTGGCCCGCCGGTAGAAGTCGAGGAGCGGCCCGGCGACCGCCTCGCCCTCCAGGACGCCGAGCGCCTGGGCCACCGCCTCGTAGGTAGACATGCGCCCCGGGCGGTTGCGGCGTAAGGCCGATCCCTCAAAAGCCCGGGTTGGGAGCGCGACCTTCACGGCGCCGGCGAGGAGTGGTAGCCGCTTTACCATGCGGGCCGCCTGCTTCCAGTTGCCGTCCGGAACGATGAGTGCCAGTGGCGACGGCAGGGCGGCGACGAGTTCTGGCGTCAGTGTTCTGGCTCCGCGGCCGGGGAAGAGCACGACCGGGGTCGCGCCCGCGGGCACGTGGGATGCTAGATCGGCTGGGGTTTCCCGCCCCCCGTGACCGACGAGTGTGGCGTCGCGAACCGCCAGGGTGAGGAGGCGGGCCGTGTTGCTCGTCCGGCCCAACTCGTGGACGTGTACGACCAGAAGGAGCGAAGTGCGGGTTGCGATGCGCGGGGCACGCGCGCACAGGCACAGCCACCCGTGAAGGCGGCAAGCGGGGCATGGGGTGGGGTCGCGGTCGGCGAGCATCGGATTCCTGGTCGCTCGGGCGGGCGTCCCGTGTGAACAGACTACCAGCGGGAACTGAGCACGCGCGGAGTTTTCCGCGTGATGCGGGTTTTGTTCAAGTTACCGTGGGTGAACTTGTTGAAGTCGCGGTCAGGGGTCGCTATCGGGCGTTCGGCTATTCCTTCTTCGGAAGGTGCTTGGAGACGAAGTCGGCAACGGTGTCGCCGAGTTTGGTACGCCCGTCGGGGGTGAAGTGGACGCCGTCGGCGGTGATCAGTTTACCGCGGTCGCCGCCTTCGCCGCGATGCGGTTGTACTCGGCCGTACTCGCACCAGCGCCGCAATCGGGCCGCAACGGAATCCAGACGACGACGCGTCGTTCAACCACGCAACTCGCAAACCCTGAGGCTCACATCTGCCGCCCACTCCGAGGGCTAGAGCCAATTACGGCAACACCAGTTGCGTGTACGTCACGTCGAGCCAGCGGTCGAACTTGCGGCCCGATTCGCGGAACGTGCCGACCACCTCGAAGCCGAGCGCGATCTGAAGCGCGAGGCTCGCGTGCTGGTCGGCGCTCGCCCCGCCGATGATGGTGTGAAGTCCGGCCGCCTTCGCGCGCTCGATGAGGTCGAGCAGCAGCGCGCGGCCCAATCCGCGGCGGTGGTGCTGGTGGTGGATGTACACCGACGCTTCCGCGGCCCGCGCGTACCCGCAACGCGACTTCCACGGCGACAGAGCCGCCCAACCGATTACGCCGCCGTCGCTCTCCGCGACCGTGACGGGGTGCCGCTCGCTGCGGTCGCGGAGCCACGCGGCGCGCTCCTCCGCGGTCTTCAGTACGATCTGGTAGGTGGAGTGCGTGACGTAGTAGTTGTAGATGGCGCGGATCGGTTCCGCGTCGTTCGCGGTCGCCGGCCGGATGGTGAACTCGGACATCGGTGACATCACTCCGCGAAGCCGTGTTGACGGCGGTGGTACGGGCCGTCGAAGTTCTGCGTGCTCTTCGACCACTCGAACCGGCCGTCGGTCGCGACCGGCTTCACGCGCGCCAGCAGCGCGTCGGTTTCGTCCTTCTCCATCGGCTTGAAGTCCCGCGCGATGGCAACGTCTTGCATCAGCACCTTCATCGAGTCGATGCCGACCACCAGCGACGCGATGTCCTGCGAGAGCGCGTAGCGGACGCACTCATCGACGGTGGCGACGCCGCCGGCGACGATGCGCCCGCCGTCGGTCATGTTCCCGCCGCCGAGCGACTTCATGCCGATCGCCGCGACGTTCTTCTTCTTCAGTTCCGGCATCACCTCGTGAATGCTGCTGCGGTAGAAGTAGTCGCACACGTTGACCGGGAGCTGGCACGTGTCCCAGGCGGAATGCTTGCCGAGCATGTTCAGGAAGATGTGCGGCGCCTTGTGCCCGGTGAACCCGAGGAACCGCACCTTGCCGGCCTTCTGCGCCTTGAGCGCCTCCGCGAGCGCGCCGCGCTCGACGATCCATTCCGGGTCGTTGTCGTAGTTGATCTCGTGGAACTGCCACAGGTCGATCACGTCGGTTTGCAAACGGCGGAGGCTGTCTTCGAGGTGCTGCCGCGTGTGTTCCGCGTCGCGCCCGCAGTTCTTGGTCATGAGGAACACCTTCTGCCGCCGGCCGCCTGACGCGAGCGCCTTCCCCATGATTTCTTCGCTGCGCCCGTCGTGGTAGTCCCAGGCGTTGTCGAAGAACGTGACGCCCTCATCGACGGCCGCGTGCATGATGCGCTCGGCTTCGGCGTCGCCGATGGCCGGTTGGCCGATGTGCCACCCGCCGAGGCAGATGATGGGGACATTCACGCCGGTCTTGCCGAGCGGCCGTGTTGGAAGAGACATGGGGTTCTTGCCTTTCGGTAGGTGCCGCTTGCCGAGCGGCACGGCTTCGCAACTGGCACCGCTTCAAGGGCGTCCGTACTGTCCCCACGCGGGCGAGCCCGTGCCGCTCGGCAAGCGGCACCTACCCAAAACACTCACGCCAATCGCGTGTCGTCGTCGGCGCGCCGGGGGCCGAAGTCGAAGATGTCGTCGAGCGGGTCGCGCTTCGGCTTGGGCTTCTTGCCCGGTTTCGGCGCGGACGGCGGGGTGTAGCGCCCGAGGATCAACTCGACCACCCAACACCCGCGGAAGTGCTGCGGCGGTTCCTTGATCCCGACTTCGGTCCCGCGACAGTGCCGCAGAATCGCTTCCTCGTCGCAGTCGGCGTCGAGCAGCGCGTCGGCGAGACTCACCATCCGCTCGAACGCGCGCTCTTCGTGAATGGTCTTCGCGAGTGCCACGACGGTGTCGGTGCGCCACGTGGGTTCGAAGCGCGGCGGCGTG
>CANLGS010000693.1 GCA_947490035.1 Gemmataceae bacterium | reverse complement strand
TTTGGTTCATCCCCGTTCTGGAATCAGTTCGCCGGGGGAAAGGAACTTTTCGCTGGAAAAGCAGCGGAATTCACGAGCCGTGTGAACCAAAAACGGGATCGAACTCGAACCAATAATTCCATCGAAAGCCCAACTTCCGATCAGCCTAGCGTGTGCCTACTACTTTGAAAGACCCTGGCAGATTACGCCGTCGCGTGGTTCAGTGGGACAGAGCGACTCTGGTTGTCGAGGTGCGAGCATGGCGAACGAGAAGCACGACGCGGTGTGGACGGCGAAGCACGTCAAGTCGCTGTCACCGGATGATGCCTCCATCCCGGCGGCGCGGAAGGTGCTGACGAAGGGCGGGTTCGGCACGGTCGAGCCGACCGCCGACGGCCGCGGCTGGTGGGTCGTGTGCCGCGGCCTCACCGACACCTACCAAGTATCCGTGCAGCGCGACGGCGACGCGTTCGACTGCCGGTGCAACTGCTTCAGCTACAAGAACCCGTGCAAGCACGCGCTCGCGCTCCTGCTGCATCTTGTCGATCACCCAGAGTTGCGGACGGAGATTGAAGCACCCAAGACGGCCGCGACCGACTTCGAACCGCTGTTGCGGGTTGTGTTCGCGAACCCCGAGGAAGACACGCCGCGACTCGTGTTCGCGGACTACCTCGAAGAGAACGACCAACCCGACCGCGCCGCGCTCGTCCGCTACCAGTGCGTGCAATCGCGGCTGAAGCCGCAGACAGCACGGCACAAGGAACTGAAGGCGCTCCTCAAGCCGCTGGTCGCGAAACTCGACCAGCAGATCGGGTCGCTCCCGGACGGGATGCAGTACGAATTCCGTCGCGGGTTCGTTCGCCTCGCCGCGCACCTGAATCACTTCGCCGAAATAGGCGCGTTCCCGGTCCGGCTCACCGACCTGTTCCGCGACGGGTGGATCGAGGCGCTGGTCACATACATCCCCTTCAACCTCCCGGGCGACATGCTACCGCTGCTCGCTCAGGTCGGCGAACTGGACGTGTCGTCGTTTTCGCTGAACGACGAACGCCTCTTGGGACTGGCGGCAGACACCGCCGCCGCGCGGGCGACCGGTCGGCTGGCGCGCGTGAATGTCCACAGCAGCAACCGCAAAGCGTTCGCCGGCGTGATGCGGGTCCAGCAGGGCGAGTCGCTCGACCTCTCCGCCGACCTCGCGCCGGTGCGCGCGTACAACAACCTCGACGCCCAGACGTTCCACCAGTTGCTGCAGTTCGGCCGGCTGAGCGGCGCCCGCGACCTGTACCTCGACAGCTTCGGCGACCTCGGCGCGGCGGAAGTGACCGCGCTCCTCACCGCGGACCTGAGCGACCTCCGGCACCTGCGGCTCCGCGACTGGAAGTTCACGCGGGCCGCGATGGAAGAACTCGCCAACAGCCCGGCGCTGGCGAAGCTCTCGACGCTCAGTTTGGAGTCGTGCCGCATCCAATCGCCGAGCGTGACCGCGGTGGTTCGCAGCCCGCTGTTCGCGACGCTGAAGACGCTCGTCTTGTCGGGGAACAATATCGG
Organism: Gemmataceae bacterium; assembly: GCA_947490035.1. Classification (GTDB taxonomy): domain Bacteria; phylum Planctomycetota; class Planctomycetia; order Gemmatales; family Gemmataceae; genus Gemmata. Next base: position 1,782 of record CANLGS010000693.1, on the reverse strand, counting down.
CAAGTTGGGCGTCGCGGCGCTGCTGAAGGTGGACGTGCCGGCGAAGTTGAACCGACTGGTGCTGACCGACTGCCGGCTCGACGCGGCCGACCGGCGGCGGCTGAAGAAGTTCGGCACGAAGCTGAAGCTGTGAGGCGGTCTATTTCTTGAGCTGAAGTGCGGCGGTGACGAGCAGGCTGACGAGGCCGAGGCCGAAGCCGAGCGCGGCGAGCCAGAGTTGCCACCCGCGATCGGAGAACTTTTCGAGGTAGCGGGTCCGCTCGTCGAACCGCTTCTCCTTCTCGTCGAGCAGCTCGAGGGCGGCGTCCAGACGCTCTTCCAGCCGCGCGATCTTCTGGGCCTGCTCGTTCGCCTTCGCTTCGAGTTCCTTCCGCTCTTTGGTCTCCTCGGCTGCGGCGGCCTCGGCCGCTTCAAGCGCTTGCAGCCGTAGCCCGTGTGAGTACTCGGACCGCGTCAAACGATCAAGGCTCTCCTGAAGGCGGGCCGAAAGCTCGTTCACCCGCGCGTCGAGGGCGGTCGTTGTCGGTCCGGCCACCGCTACTCTCCTACGGAAGCGAGGGGGGTCGCTACGAACGCCTTCAGGTCGTCCAGTGATTTCTGTAGGTCCAAGCGGATGTTGTCAGAGAGCGCCCGACCGAATGCCCCGACCGGCCCGGACAGCGACCGCCGGAGCGAGTTGTCGTCGCGCCAGTCGCTGATGTCGAACACCCAGTTCCGCACGCCGATGTCTTCGCTCATCAGACTCAGTTCGACGCGCGGGCGCGCGTCGGACTGATGAACGATCCGCCACCGGGCGTCGATAGACAGCGGCGGTTCCGGTCCTAAATCGGCTCGCAACAGGTCCGCGGCCCGCTCGACGCGCGCCCGCAGGGCCGGGTCGGTCGGCACCTCACGCCCGGTCGTGTCGACGCTCTCGATCGTTGTCTGGATCACCACAACACCGCCTTCGTTCATGGTCGTGGGTGAATTCTACCGCACGCGCCCGCTTTGCCATAGTCGATTCGCGTCCGTAAACCATCTCGTGAACACCCGCCGCGAAGCGGCCCCTACTCCTCATCAACGGATAGCAATGAACGGGAAGCACGTTTACTTCTTCGGCGGCAAGACGGCGGACGACACCGGCCTGGACTCGAAGGGCCAGAAGGAACTCCTCGGCGGCAAGGGCGCCAACCTGGCCGAGATGTGCCGCATCGGGATTCCCGTCCCGCCCGGTTTCACCATCACCACCGAAGTCTGCGCCGCCTACTACGAGCAGGGCAAGAAGATTCCCCCGGCGGCCGTGCCCGCCATCGAAGAGGCGCTCAAGCGGGTCGAAACCGCGTTCGGCGGGAAGACGCTCGGCGACCCCGCCGACCCGCTGCTCGTCTCCGTGCGCTCCGGCGCCGCGCTCTCCATGCCCGGCATGATGAACACCATCCTCAACCTCGGCCTGACCGACGCCAGCGTCGAAGGGCTGACCAAGAAGACCGGCAACCCGCGGTTCGCTTACGACAGTTACCGCCGGCTCATCGACATGTTCGGCTCCACCGCGATGGGCGTCGAACACGCGGAGTTCGAGCACGAACTGCACGCGATGAAAGAGGCGAAGGGCGTCAAACTCGACACCGACCTCAGCGCCGACGACCTCAAGGAACTCGTGAAGCGGTACAAGGCCGTTTACAAGAAGCACGTCGGCGAGGACTTCCCGCAAGACCCGAAGAAGCAGTTGTTCCTCGCGGTCAACGCGGTGTTCAACTCGTGGAACGGGAACAAGGCCATCGAGTACCGCCGCATCGAGCGCAT
>CANLGS010000692.1 GCA_947490035.1 Gemmataceae bacterium | reverse complement strand
GCGCTCGCCCTCGGCCGCGATCTTCGGCCAGTCCTTCACGCGCGCGTCGCACAGTTCCTTCAGCGCGCCGACCGGGTTCACCTTGTCGCGGAGGTCGGCGGGCACCTCCTTGCCGGCCTTCTTGAGCAGCGCGGTTTCGGCCTCGATCTGCACCCAGTCGCGCGTCGCCGCGGTCGCGAGGGTGCGCAGCCGGTCGAACGGGTCGAGCGAGAACGGCGGGATGAATTTGAACGGCTTGTCGAGCGACGCGCGGAGCGCCTTCGCCCAGCCGCCGACCTCCGGGTCTTTGCACTTGATTAACTCCGGCCACAGCTTCGAGCCGGCCGGGGTCTGCATGTCCGGCGCGGTGAACAGCAGGTTCTCGTTCTCGGTCTTGAGGTTGTACTTGACGTACAACTGCGCGTCGACCGCGACCGCGCGGAGGGCGATGAACACGACCCACGCGGAGAAGTGGTCGAGGGCGCCGCTGAGCTTCTCGGCGCACCGCGCCGGGTGCTGGTACGCGGGCTTGCCGAACTCGAGCTGTTCGAGCTTCTGCTTCGGGTCGGGCGGGTCGAGCGCGGGCACGCACATGCCGTCGTAATCGACCAGCACCGGCGCGTCGCCGACCACCATCACGTTGTCGTGCTGGAGGTCGCCGTGGGTGATCTTGGCGGTCTGGAGTTGTTGGAAGAGCGCGGCCCAACTGTCGGCCATCTTGCGCACGGCGGCGAGGTCGGGCACCTTCTTCTCGACCGTCTGCCGCACCCACTCGCCGAGCGACACGCCCTTGACCCAGGCCATCGTGAGCGTCGGGTACCACGCCTTGCCGACGCGCATCCCTTCGGTGTGGTACTGGAACTTGACGACGCACGGCGGCTTCTTGGGGCCGAGTTCCGTTTCGAGGTAATCGGAGACGGCCTTGTAGCGGCGGGCGCGGTCCTCGTTGGGGAAGTTGAACAGTTTGAGCGCGACGACGCCCTTCGGCCCGGTCATCTTGTACACGCTGGCGAACGCGCCGGACCGGGCGCGGGGCACGCCCATCGGGCTGCGCTCGGCCGTGCTGGCGCGCAGGTCCGGGTCGCGGAACGCGGTGTCCGCGTTCTGCAACGAGTCCTTGTAATCAGACTGGGTCGGCCATGATGCCATAGGGTAGCAGGCAGTGTACAGTGGGCAGTGGGCAGCGAAGACGGAAGAAAGACAGTTCGCAGACAAGACAAAACAGGATCAGGACGGGCCGGTGAGCGAGTTCCGAAGTCCGTAGATGAGTCGGCCGACCTCCGATGCTAGACCGAAAGCCAGTTCTGTGTTGACTGATGGTAAGTATTTCAGCCGAACGGCGACGTGCAGTTGCGTTTCCACCTCGCGAAGCGACCCGTTCGCAATTCCGAGAAAGTGGACAAACTCGCCTGTCGTCCAGCGTCCCTGACCTTCGGCGATGTTCGAGGGGATAGACACGACGGCTCGTCGGATTTGCGAAGTCAACCCGTACAACTCTTCTTTGGGGAAGGCGTAAGTGAGAATGTAAACCGCCTCGACGAGGTCCATCGCCTTTTGCCACGCGATCAGGTCGGCATAGTTCCGCACGCCCATCGGGTGCTCCCAGTAGATTACCATTTCGGGGCCACAGTTCGCTGCCCTGCTTCCTTCTCACTGCCTTTTGTTCTTCTCTGTTCTTGCTGCCCACTGCCTTCTGCCCACTGTCTGTTCTTGCTGCCCACTGCCCACTGCTCACTGCCTGCTCTGAGCAAACACCTCATACCCGTGCATGTGCAGCAGCCACAGGAACGGCTCCGCCACGCCGAACGGGGCGATCGTGCGCTTCGACAGGTCTTCGACGCCCAGTTCGTTCTCGGCCAGGCTCACCGACGACACCGGGAAGAACATCACCTGGTTGCCGAAGTAGCTCTCCACCAGCGCCCGCACGTCCACCCCGCGGAACATCAACTCCAGCATGTCTTCGACCAACTCGCTCCGGTCCTGAACGACGCCGAGCGTGGTCTGCTTGGGGCGCGACGGGTTCATCTCGCCGAGCAGCTTGCGGATGAACGGCACCGACTGGCCCTGGATCGGGTTGCGCGTCACCAGCAGGTCGAACTTCGGGATCACCACCGCGACCGGGACCGGGATCACGTCGCCGGGGCCGACCTTGCGCGCCTCGCGCATGTCGGCCATGAACTCGTTCAGCGCCGCCAACTGCCGGTCGAGCGTGATGCCCCCCTTGCGGCCGTCGAGCTGCGTCGGGTCGAGGAACAGCATGAACCCGTCCATCTTCACCGCCTGCTTCTTCAGGCGGTCCACATCGATCTTTTGGTTCACCAACTCGCCCGAGTAGTCGAACAGGTTCACCATCGCAGTGTTCGACCCGGCCGGGTCGGTGTCGCGGACGTGAATCATCACCGGGTCGGGTGGCGTGTTCACGTCGTGCAGCGTGTTCCCCGCGTCGCGCTTCAGGTTCAGGATGAGGTCGATGTACAGGTCGAACCGCTCGTCCCCGAGCGACGGGGCCGGTACGACGGTCGCGGCGGCGGGCGCCATCTGCTTGCGCACCTTGTCGTAGGCGGTGGCGAGCAGGTGCGTCTTGCCGCTGTTGCGCACGCCGACCACCGGGAAGCACAGCCGGCGCACCTTCTGGTAACTGCGGAGGAAGCGGAACCCGCACGTCTTGCACTCGACGTAGCCGGTCTCGCCCTCGCCCGTGGGCGACTTGGCCGCGGGCTTGCGCTTCGGGGGCGGCTGCTTCTGCTTGCCTCGCTGGTAGCGCTGCCGCGGCGCCTCGTCCTCTTCCTCCTCGCTGTCCTCGTCGCGCGCGGGTTCGTCCGCGCCCGGGATTGTACCGGTCTTCTCGACCACCAGCCGCTCGCCGAAGCACCGCGGGCACTTCTTCGCGTCGGCCTTCACCAGCGCGCCCTCTTTGCGGAGCGCGCGCCGGTATGGTGCGATCGCCAGCGCGAACAGGACCACTGCGAACATGCACCGGGCGACCGCGAACGCGATCGTGCGCCGCCGGGCGTCACCTTTCAGGCCGTCGAGTTTGGCGCGGTCGCTGGCGAGCCGCGCCTTGTCGCTCTCGGCTTCCTTCGCGAGCCGGTCCGCGAGCCGGGCGTCGCGTGCGGCGTCGCGCAGGCGCGTGCGGACCTGCGCCTCGCCGTCGCCCACGACCGTTTCGGGCGCGCCCGGCACGGTGACGAGTTTCACCCACCCGTCCACCGCGGCCTTCCACTTCCGGTCGGCTTCGGCGGTCGCGGCGTCGGCCTCGGCGGTCGCGTCCTTCGTACCGGCGACGAGTTCGGCCTCCTCGCGCGCGACCCAGTCGCCGGACCCGGCCGCGGG
>CANLGS010000691.1 GCA_947490035.1 Gemmataceae bacterium | reverse complement strand
GGACCTGACGAAACTGCCGGCCCCGTACCGCGAAGTCGTCGGCCGGGCGCTGGAGAAAGACCCCGCGAAGCGGTACGCGACCGCCGCCGAACTCGCGCGGGCGGTCGAGGAGATTTTCACCGGCGGGCGGCGCGACGCGGCGCTGCCGACCGCGTCGTTCTCGGACCCGGCCGCAACGCTCACGCCGCCGCTGCCGCGGGGGCGCCCGGTGCCGCCGCAAACGGAGCCGCAGCAAGCGCCGGCCGACGCGGTGCGCCCGGTCGCGTTCCCCGCCTCGCGCGACACATCGCCGAAGGAGAATGCACCGGCGCCACCGACGCACACGACGCGCGACCGGCTCACAGAACTGGCCGGCGGGTTCGCGCTCACGCCGCTGGTGGCGGCCGCGTGTACCGCGCCGTGGGCCGTGTTCCAGGGGTCGGTGCCGTGGACGCTACTCGGCCGCGTGTTCCTGCTCTCGACGGTCCTCGCGTGGGCCGTCATGGTCATCGGCCGGCTGCCGAAGCGGAGCGAACACAACCCGTGGGGCCGGCGCGCGATTCAGTTGGTGGTCGGGCTGTGCGTCGGCGGTCTGGCGGTCTGGCTCGACGGCTGGGCGCTGCCGACCGGCACCGCGACCGCCAGCACCCGCGACATCGTGCTGTTCACCAACCACCGCATCGGCCCGGATACGCTCACGACCGCGATGAAGTACCTGATCTACTTCGGCGTCACGGTCGCGGTGTTCCGGTGGTGGACGGCGACGGACCGCAAGCGCCGCGAGCGGGTGCGGTTCACCCCGATCATTGCCGCGGCGTTCTGGGGGTCCATCTTCCTGTTCCTGTGGCCGCACCACGAGTCCGCGCCCGCGCTGACCGGCGTGGCGGTGCTGGTGATCGCGACCATCGCGGCGCAGGTCGCCAGCCCGTGGGCCGGGCCGCCGGCTTCGTTGAAGAGGAGAGCGTAATGGGAAGCGCGCGGCGGAACGTCCTCCGGGTGGTCGTGGTCGGCCTGTGCTTCGCGCTGGCCGCGTGCGGCAAGCCCGCGCCGCCGCCCGGCGGCGCGTCCGGTGGCAAGGCGGAGAAGGCTCGCAAGGACGCCGAGGCGCTCGCCCTCGGCGGCGTGAACGGGGGCGCGAAGGCGCAGGCCGAGGCGATGCCGGAACTCGCGGTTCACCGGCCGTTACTGGGAGGCGTCTTCGGCAAGAGCGTCCCGCCGAAGGGCGGGAAGCCGGCGCCGCTGGTCACCCCACCGGACCCGGTCGTGAAGGGGCCGCCGGCGCCGAAGTCGCCGGCGCGCCCCGGCGGGCCGGCGCTTGTCGTGCGCGAGCGCATCGTGAGTACCGTGCCCTACGCGACCGAGGCCGACGCGGAAGAGGACACGCTCGCGCAGGCACGCGAGTTGGTGGAGAAGAAGCTGGCCGAACTCGACCCGCCGATGCGCCACAAGGTGTCGGCCAACGAGGTGCAGCACGAGTTCCTTCGCAAGGACAGCCGCACCGTGCGCCGACCGGACGACCAGGAGAAGGAAGCGTTCGCCCAGTACGGCGTGACCGGCGATCTGGTGTACGTCGAGTACGACGTGGAGGTGACGGCCGACCAGGTGCGGGAACTCCGCTCGCAAGAGCGAGTCGCCGGCGGGCTGCGCGTCCTCGGTATCCTGATCGCGTTCGCGCTCGCCGGGTTCCTGTTCCTCCGCGCCGACGAGTGGACTCGCGGCTACCTGACGACCTGGCTGGCGCTCTGTGCCGCCGTCCTCGCGGGCGGTGCCGCCGCGGCGCTGGTCTTTGTCTGAAGTAGTGTTCAGTTTTCAGTGTTCAGTTTTCAGTGCTCCGCCACTCCGATGCGGCGGGGTACTCGATCATACGAACACTGCTTGCCTGAACACTGAACACTGACCACTGGCCTCTGCCATGACTACCGAATCCGACCGGCTGCTCATCAACCGCGTGCGCAAGAACGACCAGTCCGCGTGGGCGGAACTGGACAAGCGGTACCGCGGCCGGCTCACCGCCTACGTGCGCCGCCGGCTCAAGGATCACGCGTCGGTGGAGGACGTGGTGCAGGAGACGTTCATCGGGTTCAACAACAGCCTGGTGAACTACGACGACAAGCGTGACCTCCAGACGTGGCTGTTCACCATCGCGGCGCACAAGGTGACGGACCAGTTGCGGAAAATGGGCCGGCTCCGCTACCAGAGCGGTACGGATACCGAAGATGAGGCGATGGGCCAGGCGCCCGACGACCGGCAGCGCGGCGCGAGCAGCCTCGCGCGCAGTTCCGAGCAGCGCGAGCGGGAAGAGGACGCTCTCGGTCAGGCGCTGCGCGACCTCGTCCGCGACTTCCAGACGAAAGGTGAATGGCAGAAGGTAATGGCGCTGGAACTCATGTACGTGAAGGGGTGGGGCAACGCCGAGGTCGCGGCCAAGTTGAAGCGCACCGAACAGGACATCGCGAACCTGAAGTTCCAGGCAAAGAAGCGGCTCCACGACCACCTCGTCGCCGCGAAACTGTCGCCCGCCGTCTTCCCGGAGTTGCAGTCGGAGTGAGAGCAGTCATGAAGAGGGATTAACCACGGAGGCACACACCTGTGCCTCTGTCCTCTCTGCCGTTTGACGCCGAATGTCCGCTCGCCCCAACTCCTTTCCGTACCGCGTGGTGCGCAATTCGCGCACCATCCCCTTCAATTTCGGCCCGCGAGGAGCGAACAATAGGGTGAATCGGGTTTCTGTTCAGGACACGATTCCCGGCGCCGCGACCTTCTACCGGGGAGGCATCCGATGGTTGCGTACTTCACCACTCCCGTTCGCGCCCTGCTGCTCGCCGCGGCGCTGGCCTTCGCCGGCCAGACGGCGGACGCGGCGCGCCACACCACCGAGCAAGCCGCGACCGCGCGGACGACGGCCCGCACCAGGACCGACGCGGCGGCCGACGACGAATTCCCGCTCGACGGCGTACTCATGATCGTCGGCGTGGTCGGCGCGGTGATCCTGCTCGCCTGGGTGTGCAGTCGCATCGGCGACAACAGCTCGCACGTCACCGGCTAACGGCCCCTTCACGGCGTGGCCCCTCCGGGGCCAACGCTAAACGGTGCCTTCAATTCTTAGTTGACAGACGCCGCACGAAGCGAGCACTGATGGCTACCCATAGGAGGGTCCGTCATGCTTCGTTTCGTCGTGTGTCTCGTTACACTGGTCGCGCTCGCCTTCGGCTCGCGGCTAACGGCCGCCGAGAAGCCGCCGAACGTCGTCCTCATCGTGGCCGACGACCTCGGCTGCTTCGAGCTGGGCTGCTACGGGCAGACCAAGATCAAGACGCCCAACATCGACAAGCTCGCCGAAGAT
>CANLGS010000690.1 GCA_947490035.1 Gemmataceae bacterium | reverse complement strand
GCTGTACTTGGCCCACTCGTCGGCGTCCTTCTCCGGCTTGCGCAGTAGCAGCAGATTCCCGCCCTCCGCGAGGATCAACCCTTCCCCGCGGATCGCTTTCCAACCCGCATTGTCCTTCGGCTCGGCTGCCATCGCCACCTTCAGCCGACGGTACGGTCCCTGGAACACGCCTTCCATGAAGTCGTGCATACTAGTCGGGACGGGCACCTGAGCCGGCGCCTTGTCCGCGCCGCGCGCCGGCGCGCTCGCGGGCAGGCTACTCAGACCGACGACGAGGGTCATGGACGCGAGGCATGTGAGAAGGCGCATGGAAAGTTCTCCGTCGGGGAACAAGTGGCAGAGCGACATCATACCTACCGTGCGCGGCGGCGGACATCCTTCCTCACGCGGGGCGTTCGGCGACGCACACGATGCAGTCCGACGCGCTCGCGGCGTAGCACACCCACCCGGCCAGACGCGCCACCGGCTTCCACCGCAACACCTTCGTCAGCAGCCCGCCGCGGCCGTCGCGCTCGGCCCGCCGCGCGCTCGTGCGCAGCCAGTCGCTGTGCCGCAGGTGGCGGATCGGCTCGGCGCGGAAGCCCGCCGCTTGAACCATCGCGGTCATCGTCGGGGGCGTGAAGTGCGTCAGGTGGCGCGGCAGGTCAAGCCCGAACCACGACCGCCCGAACACGCGGTACGGCAGGCTCGCGATGTTCGGCGTCGCGATGATGAGCTTCCCGCCCGGCACCAGCAGCCGGAACGCTTCGCGCAACAACTCGAGCGGCCGGTGGACGTGTTCGAGCGAGTGCCACATCGTAATCACGTCGAATGATCCGGGGCGGAGGTCCGCGTGCGGCAGCGAGCCGACCAGCGCGGTCAGCCCGAACTGCTCGCGCGCCTGTTCGACCGCGTCCGTGGACGCATCGACGCCGGTCACGTCCCAGCCCTGATCGGCCATCGTCTTCAGGTAACTTCCCGCGCCGCACCCGAAGTCGAGCAGTCGGCCGGTGCCGGGCCAGGGTAGCACGCCGCGGCGCTCGGCGCACGGCCGCCCCGACAGCCGCGCCCAAAACGGCCGCGACCGGCGCGACCGCCGCGCCACACCGGGCCGGCGGTGCGGCTGGTAGTCGGCCGGGTAGAACCGCCCGATGGCGCGTTCGCTGGGTCGCGGGTTGGTGTACGTCAGCCCGCAGCACGCGCAGCGGACCACCGCGAACACCAGCCCGGTGCCGACCGGCGGGAGCGGGTCCGGCGCTTCGAGGACGGGCGCGCCCGCGTCGGTGCCGCACAGCGGGCAGGGAGTCTCTTCCCACGCCACGGCCGGCGCGGAGGCGCGCGCGTCTTCGCCTGCGGGCGGGGTCGCGAGTGAAGGGCGGTTCATCATGGGCAGCCCGGTCCGTGAGCCGACAACGGGGACGTTCGCCCAAACTTACCCCGATCCGGTTTTCCGCGTCAACAGCAGACGAACAAAGAGAAGAGCCGCAGATGACGCAGAAGAACGCAGATCAAAGGCAGCAGAGAAAGAGTGTTTTTGAAGAACTCTGTTTCTGCTGCCTTTAATCTGCGTCCCTCTGCGTCATCTGCGGCTCTTCTGCTTTTCTGCTTCGCAGACACGTCACCGCACGGTCTTCGCGATGTTCTCCGGCCAGTCGAGGTCACTGCCGGCCTTCACGAGTTGCGCCTGGAAGTCCGCGAGCAATTTCGCGTCCTTGCGGACCTGTCGCGGGACACGCTTCTTCGCGGTACAGAACGCGACCAGTTCGCCCACCGCCTCGCCGATGCTCCACTCGACCGGGTGCATCCGGTAACAGCCGTTGGTGATGTGCGTAGTACCGATGTTCTTGCACGCGGGGAGAAGGTTTTCCACGCGCTCCGGGATCAGTGCGCCGAGCGGAATCTGGAACGGCAGCGAACTCACGTCGATGTAGTTGTCGCCGCCGGACGACGGGTGCAGGTCGATGCGGTAGCTGCCGGTGCCGACGCTGTCTTTGAACACCTCCGCGGTGAACTCGCCGGGCTTCTTGCCGAGTTGCTTCGCGCGTGCGTCCACGCCGACGTGGTTCTCGGTGACGGTGAACATCGCCTTGATGCGCCGGCTCTCGCGGATGTACGGCGCCATCGCGAGGCCGTCGGTGTCCTCGGTGCCACACACGTCGCCGCGCAAGCGCAGACCCTTCCAGCCGATTTTCTTTCCACCGGCGTGGAGAGCTTCCGTCTGCATCCAATAGAGGAGGCACTCACTGAGCCGTCGCGATTCAGTGGCGTGGCCCCACGCCTCTTTGCCGTTGTCGTACAGGTTGCCCAGCCAGTAGTCGTTCTGCGGCCAGTTGACGAGGCACACGTCGCTTACACCGTCGAAGTTGTCCTTCGCGATGATCCGTCGATACGTCCAAAGGTTTAAGCCCTTCGTCGCCGCGCCCGTTGGGTCGAAGCTCACGGCACGCGACTTGAGTGTCTTCGGGTCGGACATCTCCCACGACAGCAGATTGCCCGGCCACGCGGGTTCCATCTTCGGAACGTAATCGCGCCAGTGGTTGTACGTCTCCGGCTTCTCGATGGTGTTGTCCTTGTCCGCTTCGTAGTCCATCGCGAAGCAGACGGTGACCGCCTGGTGGTTGTTCGGTCGCGCGACGTCCGGGGCGTGCGGTTCCTTCGTGTCGCGGTTCGATTCCGAACCGGTGACGTGTTCGATCTTGCCGAGCGCGAGGAGTTCGCCGGTCTCCGTCGCGTCCACGAAATACGGGGCGCGAAGCGTCAACTCGGCTCTCCGCATCTCCCCGGTGACGGACGTGACTGTGTCGCGGTCCGTTTCGACTTTCCACGCGTGGAACGGCTGAATCAGTTTCACGCGGCCGGCCGTGATGTGCGGCGCGAGCATCTCCAGCAGAACCGCGAGCGCGACCCGCGGCTCGTGACACAACTTCGACACGCTGCCGTTGCCGGGGTTGAGGAACTGCGCCTTCGCGGCGGCTTCGGTGAGCGTGTAGTTTCGCTTGTAGTAGTCGCGGACCTTCGTGCGGAACGTGCGGTAGGTTTTCGTGCTTCCGCGCTCTTCGATCCACGGGTGTTCGTCCGGCGGAACCGCCTGCGAGGTGAGTTGCCCGCCGATCCAGTCGTACTGTTCAGTGAGAATCACCTTCAGGCCGTTGCGCGCCGCGGCGAGCGCGCACGCGACCCCGCCCACGCTCGCCCCGATAATAACGATGTCGGCCTTGAGTTCGCGCCAGGGTGGCTGCACGCCGATGTAGTCCGCGGTCTGCCCGTAGGCGGGCAGCAGGTGGGCGAACGGCGTGAAGGCCGAGAGCGAGAGGAACGCGCGGCGGTTCATGGCGAACTCCTGG
>CANLGS010000689.1 GCA_947490035.1 Gemmataceae bacterium | reverse complement strand
TGCGAGAGCTTCTCGCTCTTGTCCACGTCCTTCGTGCCGATCAGGATCGGCCGGCCGCTCTTGCTGAGTTCCACGACCTCCTTCACGACCGCGTCCCACTTCTCCTTGTCGGTGCGGTACACGAGGTCTTTGTGTTCGAGCCGGCGCATCGGCATGTTGGTCGGGATCGACACCACGTCGAGCTTGTAGATCTTCCAGAACTCGGTCTCTTCGGTCTTCGCGGTGCCGGTCATGCCGGCTAACTTCTTGTAGAGCTTGAAGAAGTTTTGCAGCGTGACCGTCGCCATCGTCTGCGTTTCTTGCTTGATCTGCACGCCTTCCTTGGGGTGCTTGGCTTCGACCGCCTGGTGCAGTCCGTCGGACCACTGGCGGCCGTACATCGCGCGGCCGGTGTGCTCGTCGATGATGACGATGCTGAGTTCGTTGTTCTCCCGCTGGTCGCGGTCGATCATGTAGTGGCGGTCGATCATGTACATGTGGTGCGCTTTGAGCGCGTTGTCGATCAGGTGCGGCCACTCCATGTTGCCGGCGGTGTAGAAGCTCTCGACGCCGGCGAGGTCTTCCGCCTGGCGCACGCCCGCGTCGGTCAGGTGGCAGGTGCGCTCCTTCTCCTTGATCTCGAAGTACACGCCCTTCGGCGGCGGGTTCTGCGGATCGACCTTCGACAGGTCGATGGGGCTGAGCGTGGTGAGGTTGTCGCCCTCGGTGCCGCTGGCCCGCACGGTGCCGGCCGCGATCAGCTCCTTGCGCGCCTTGCGCTCCAGCTCCGTCAGCGCGCGGGCGACCTTGTCGGCTTCCGCGAACCGCTTGGCGTCGGAGAACGCCGGGCCGCTGATGATGAGCGGCGTGCGCGCCTCGTCGATGAGGATGTTGTCCACCTCGTCGATGATGGCGTAGACGGGTTCCCGCTGCACCTGGCGGTAATAGGGGTGGTACTGCTCGTCGTCGTGGCGCGCGATCTTCATGTTGTCGCGCAAATAATCAAAGCCGAACTCGGACGCGGTGCCGTAGGTGATGTCGCACTCGTAGGCGGCGCGCCGCGTTTCGGGGTCCATGTCGGACTGGATGTACGCGGCGGTCACGCCGAGCGCGTTGTAGATGGGGAGCATCCACTCGCAGTCGCGGCGGGCGAGGTAGTCGTTCACGGTGACGACGTGAACGCCCTGGCCTTCGAGCGCGTTGAGGTGCGCGGCGAGCGTGGCGACGAGCGTCTTGCCTTCGCCGGTCTTCATCTCGGCGATGCTGCCCAGGCCGGTCTGGTAGCCGTGCAACACGGCGCCGCCGAGGATTTGCACGTCGTAGTGCCGCATGTTCTTGGTGCGGTGGGCGGCTTCGCGGCACGCGGCGAACGCTTCGGGCATGAGCGAGTCGAGCGTCGCGCCCTTCCGGATCCGCTCCCGGTACTCGGTGTTGAGCGCCTTGAGCTGGTCGTCGGTGAGCGCCCGCATCTGCGGTTCGAGCGCGTTCACCTTGCCGAGCGCGGAGCCGGCGAGGACGGTGTGGGCCTCGGCCTTGTGCGGCCGGATGTAGCCGATGCCCTTGATCCGCCGGTCGTCGGTGGAACCGCCCATCATGCGCGAGATGATGCGGACGCACGCCTCGACGAAGCCGTTGAGCCGGTCCTGCAACCGCTCGAAGAAGGTCGATTCCATTCCCGCTTGTGCCGTCGCCATAGCCGTAAACTCCTGACTGCTTCGCCGCTCGCGGCTTCGCGGGTGTCGTGGGTGCGCGTCTCGCGAAGCCGCAAACGGCGTAACGCGGAGACCCCGCCAGGCTCTCACTCTAAGAAGCGTGGAAAAGTGGGTCAATACGGACCGCCGGCGCGACCGTCATAACCGGCGCGGTCGGCGCGGGCGTACCCACCGACAAAGGGACGTGAAAGCGGCGGGAAATCGCTTCGCGGGACTCCCGGTGCGTGCTGCTCGCGATGGGTTGCTCCTCGCTCTCGTCACAAAGAATGACGGTCGCGGACATTGGAAGCGCCACGCGGTAATGAGTGCTCGAACGAGCTTACTCGGAGCGGCACATGCACCACTCATGGTGACAATCCGTTCATTGCGGAGATTCTACCTAACAATTTGCAGCGACTTCACTTCTGATCTTGTCTTGGCAAGGTGTACACCTGGAAAAGTGTCCTCTTGTTCACTACTGTAAAATCAAGTAGTGTATTATCTCGATCCATGAGACACGAAGTTGCATTGCCCTGACTGAACCGACCGTGGTCGCGTTGCGGAGTTGCCCCGTGAACCCGTTGCCCGATCCTGCGTTTGAAGTCGAAGCGATCATCAACGGCCGGGCCACCTCTGTTCGGTTTATCCACCACGCTCGATCAAGGATGGCCCGGCGGGTGGGACGACCACCGACGAAGTTGTCGCCTGCCTCCGTCGCCCCGACGTGCGGGATTGCCGGTGGACGAACCGGACCCGGCCGTCGGGCGTAAGCGGTGGGGGCGGTACGACGATACCGGACGCCGCCGGCTGGACGTGGTGTTCGAGGAGTCGGTTGAGGACGGCTTGCCGGTGATTACGGTCGTTTCGGTGTTCTGGAAAAGTGGAGACGGCATATGAACAAGCTCTCGTTCAAGCTGGACGTCTCGGTGTGCGAGAAGACCGGGAAGCCGCGTGCCGCTTACCTGCAAGTTCGCGAAGGCGATGCCGCGGAGACCCGCGAGGTAGTGGAAGGCCGAGCGTTCGCGGACTACGACGCCGACGGGTTGCTCATCGGTATCGAGTTCCTGGCTCCGTGCGCCGTTCAGGTGCTCGATAAGATCACACAGGACGAACCGGAATCGGTGCGCGAGTTCTTCCGCAGTAGCTCGCCCCGACAACTCGTTACCGCTGGAGCGGAAGGATGAACGCCGCGCGGGCTGGCAATTGACCGCTTCGTCACACCAGTTCCTTGATCGGGGTCGCGTCGTCCAGAATCGGGTGCGGCCTCCCGGTGTGGTCCTTGAACGTCTGCGTCGCGTCGATGCCGAGTTGGTGGTAGATCGTCGCCAGCAGCGCCTCCGGCTTCAGCGCGCGCTCGACCGGGTGTTCCGCCTTCGCGTTGGTGCGCCCCACCACCACGCCCGGTTTGATGCCGCCGCCGGCGATGAGCGCGCTGATCGCGTTGCCCCAGTGGTCGCGGCCCGGCACCGGGATACCGGGCTGGCCCGTGTTGATCTTCGGCGTGCGACCGAACTCGCCCATCACCACCACCATCACCTTGTCCGACAGGCCGCGCTCTTCGAGGTCGTCGAGCAGCGCGCCAACGGCTTGATCGACGACGGGAACCTTCGCGCCGTGCGCCTTCTCGATGCTGCTGTGGTCGTCCCAGTGCGG
>CANLGS010000688.1 GCA_947490035.1 Gemmataceae bacterium | reverse complement strand
ATGGTGGGTGTCATTCGGTCAGCATACGCCGACCGGCGGCACGGCACACCAAGCGATCTGATCCTGCATTAGGAGTTAGGAGCCAGAGAGCGAAGGACAGAAAAGGAGAACGAACACCGTTTAGCGTTCGACCCGAAGGGGCGAGTTATTCTGTCACCTGACTCCTGTCTCCTGACTGCCGGGGCGATTGTGACCCACACGAGCCGCGCATACAATCCAAAACTGTCGCCCGCGTTCATCTCCCTCCGCCGCGAGGTTACGACTGTGCTGGCCGATCCGGGACGAACGCCTTACGACCTGCGGTTCCGCGTGCTGGGGTTCCCGGTCCGCGTTCACCCGTGGTTCTGGATCATCACCGTCCTGTTCAACGGCGACCAACTGCTGAAGATCGGTCCCGAATTCCTACTCGCGTGGGTCGCGGTCGTGTTCGTCTCGATCCTGGTTCACGAACTGGGGCACGCGCTCGCGTTCCGGCGGTTCGGGTCCGACGCGGACATCGTGCTGTACGCGTTCGGCGGGCTGGCGATCCCGACCTCTTACGTCAACGGGCGCTGGCGGCGCATCGTCGTTTCGCTCGCCGGGCCGGGCGCGGGGTTCGTGCTGTGCGGGTTGGTGTACGGCTCAAACCTCGCGCTGGAGTGGGCAAGCCCGCAGCGTCTCGGCGGAGGCAATGGCTTCCTGCTGTACTTCGTGTACCGGCAACTCATCTGGGTGAATCTGGTGTGGGGGCTGTTCAACCTGCTGCCGGTGTTCCCGCTCGACGGCGGGCAGGTGAGCCGCGAGTTGTGCGGGATGAAGTGGGGGCCCCGCGGCAAGCGCCTCTCGCTGCAAATCTCCTTCGGCACCGCGCTGGCGGTGGTCGCGTACTCGCTGTTCTGCGTGCTGGACGACCGCGTGATCGGCGCGGGCGTCGTCGCCCAACTGCCGTCGTGGTTACCGGCCGGGACGGTGTACACCGCGATCCTCTTCGGCCTGCTCGCGTACAGCAGCTACGAACTGTTGGGACAAACGCAGTGGACCGACACGCACTGGGACGATGACCGACCGCCGTGGCAGCGGTAGTTTGGTGAACCGCGACCGTGAGGGAGCGGGTGGGAGCGCTCAGCCCGAGAGCCGCTTGAGCCGGTCGGCGAGTTCGTCGTCGGCCGCGGGCGACCACGCGAACTCCGGCGGCGGGACGAACCCGCCCTCGCCGGTGAGCCGCGCCGCCGGGACCGGGCGCAGCGACGCGGTGCCGACAACCCGGCCGTTCAGCCGCAACTCGAAGCCGCTCACGCGCGGCAACTCCGACACGTCGTACAGCGCCGGCACGAACACCGCCGGGCCGTCGGTCACGACCGCGTCCGCGTCGCGCCGCAGCGCGGGTTCGGACATCCCGTTCACCAGCCCGACCACCTCGAATCTGCACAGCGCCGCGGCGCCCGTCTCGCTCCCGCACAGCACGAAACACGGCCCGACGCGGGTCGCGTCGTCCAGCACCGGCGGGAGCTTCGTCGTGCGCGCCGTGCCGTTCGCGTCGAGCAGCACGAACCGCGATTCGAGTACGCGCACGCCCGCGTCGAACCGGTCGGCGGGGATGGCGTGAACGCGCTGCATCGCGAGCGCGCGGTCCCCGGCCAGCCACGTCACCAACCACGCGCCGACGTGGCGCGGCACTTCGGGGCACACCGCCGCGACCATCACTTCCGACCGCGCGAGTTGCGCCGCGCCGAGCGGCACCGGCGCGACGTGTTCGCGCCCGGTCAGCGAGTCGTGGAAGACCGCGCGCAAGCCGAGTTCGGCAAGCGGTGCGAGAGCGGAATGGCACCGCAGGACGGCCGCGGCGAGCAACCCGTCGCAGCGGTCGGAGACGAACGCGGTGGCCGCGACCGTGGCACTTCCGAACCGCACCGCGACAGTGGCGTTCGCCAGACTCAGGCTCGCGAGAAAGCCGTCCGGCGTGAGGACGTGGACCGGAACGGTCGCGAGGACGCGACCGTTCCACAAGAGGTCGGCGCGAACCGTATCGGGTGGCACTGGAAACCGGAACGAGACGCGGAACCGGTCGCCCGCTTCGTGGCGCAGTGCGTCGGCGGCGAACGTCGCGTTGGGGAGGCGCAGCGCGAAGTCGGTTTTGCGCCGCGCGGCGAGCGGCAAACGGAGTTGCGCGTCGAGAACGGCCGCGTCCGCGGTCCACGGCACCGGCGCTTCCCAGTACACAACGCCGCCGCGCTCGAAGCCCACCGTCGTCGCGACCGCCCGCGGCCGCGCGCGGCGGAACAGGTTATCGCGCGCCCAGACGAGCCAGCGCGTCGTCCACCGCGGCATCGAGTTGTTCTCCGGTCGGCGTGGGGTTCGCGGTTCCGCAGGTCAAGCATGTGGGCGAGCGCGGCACGCTCAACCGGTGCGCGCGGAACGCGGTGTCGAACACGCTCGGCACCGTCTGGAGCGAGAAGAGTAGGCTGGTGAAATCGTCCCGGCAATCGAGCGTCACCAGCGCGTGCATTGCGGCGATGACGGCGATACTTGCCTTGCTCGCGGGGATAGTCGCTTCGGGTTGCGCGGCGGCGGGGTTGCTGTAGTCCGGCGGCGGGCCGCTCGGCTGCTCAATCACTTCGCGCTTCAGGTGACTGGCGACGCACCCGTAGCACGCGGCGCCCGGCGCGAACCGGTGAACCCACCCGCCGATGCCGCCGCTCAACACCTCGCCCAGCGTCCACGGTTTCCCGGCGGCGCGCATGAGCGCGTCGAACGCGAACTTCGCACTCTCGTTGTCCGCGGCGCACACCCCGAAATCGCACTCGGCCGCGAAGCTCGCGAACTCGCCCTGTCGGGCCGGGTCGGTGATGTCCGCGACAATTGCCTCGCACGCGATGTCGGGCCGGATCGCGCGGACCCATTCCGCCGCAAGCTCGGCCTTCAGTCGGCCCACGGCCGACGGCGGGAACAGGTGTCGGTAGACGTTGTGTACCGCGTACACGTCCGGTTCGACGAGCGTAACGCGGGTGATGCGCTGGTCGCGCGCGAGTAGGTCGAGGACGGCGATTCCGCCGCTACCGGCACCGATCTGGAAGAGATGAGCCACCAGCGCCTCGGACACGAACCTAGGGCGTTGCGACATCCCACCCAGGGCGTTGCCCTGGGCTGAGGAGTCTCACCCTCCGGGTGAAATCCGTAGTGACCCCAACGGGGTCAGATTCCTCAGCCCCATAGGCATCAAGTTAAGGAGACGCTGGCCTATGAAAAACGGGAAGTCCTTCCCACAATCGCTGTTAGGTAAAGACAGTGATCGTGAAGAAGGAACTTCCCATGCCGATTGTAGCCAGGATTGGCGCAGCTTTGCAGTT
>CANLGS010000687.1 GCA_947490035.1 Gemmataceae bacterium | reverse complement strand
GTCGAACTCGGCCCGCGAATGCGCCAGGGGTGTGGCGTCAGAAACGTGGGGCCGTTGAGCGGTGTTCAGGCCCGGCCGCAAACCAATGGACATCAGGAAATCGTAGGCAATCTCATGCAATTTCCCTGGTCGCGGCTGGGAGCGACCGCGATGAAACGATTGCCCTCATGCAAGAGGCGATTGAGTTTCACCTCGAAGGCCTTGGGCTCGAAGGGCTGCCGGCACCGGTTCCGCACTCCGAAGCCGCTATTGTCGAAGTCGGAGCCTGAACGCGCCTCACACCCACTTCATCAGCACGCCGAGGTAGTTGTCCTTGTTCTTCAGTAGCCCCTCGTAGGCGTCGCCCATTTGCTCCGGCGTGATCGTGTGCGTCACCAGACCCGCGAGGCTCAGGCGCCCGGCCGCGAGTTGGCGGATCAGCCAGTACTGCGCCTTGTCGATGTTCCACGCGCCCGCCAGCCGCGTGTGCGCCGGCTCGAACAGCATGTTGCCGTGCGCGCCCGAAACCTCGATGTAGCGGCGGTGCAGGTCGTCGTAGAAGTTCACGTCCTTCGCCTTCCCGCGCGGGCTGCCCACCACCACCACCTGACCCGCGTCGCACGCGAGGCTCATCGCGGTCGGGATGGCGTCGGGCACCCCGGTCGCGTCGCCCACGATCTCCGCGCCCTTCGTGCCGAGGTACGCGTGGAGTTGCTGCTTGATGTCGCCGGCGCCGGGGTCGATGACGTGATCTGCACCGGCCGCGAGCGCCGCGTCGCGGCGCATCTTCACCGCGTCGATGCCGACCACCGGTCCGGCACCGGCCGCGAGCAGGCACCGCAGTGAGAACTGCCCGATGATGCCCAGCCCCAACACCGCGGCGCTACGGCCTACCGTCAAGCCGGCGCGGACGCTCACGCCCATCCCGTAGCGCGAGATGCACGCGATGGAAGCCTTGTCGAAGCCGAGGTTGCCAGGAATCTTCCACACGCGACAGCGCTCGTGGCCCACCGTCAGCAGTTCCGCGGACGCGTGGTTACCGGGGTAGCTGACGCGGTCGCCTTCCGCGAAGCCGCCGGGAAAGTCTTTGCCGACCTTCAGCACGCGACCCGCGGCCGAGTAGCCGCTGCGGAACGGGAACTTCCAGTCCGGCATCGCGGGGTCTTGGAGCCACTGGTGCGTGCCCGTGTACACCGCCAGTTCCGTTCCAGCGCTGATCGCGCTGTACTCCGCCGCGATCAGAATCTGGTTCGGCGCGGGGTCGGCCAGTTCGACCTCGCGCACGGTCGTTTTGTACGGCTCGGTGATGACGGCTTGACGCGCCTTGACCATTGGGAGACCTCGGAAGAGTAGTGAGGCTTTTGTAGGACAGGCCGCTGGCCTGTCTCTGTTTTCGCGCAAGCGGGCGGCGCGAAGTCGTTCGGCTACCGATACAATCGTTCCGCGGGCGCGCGGATCGCGCGCGTAGTTTCGCCACACGGCAGGTGCATCATGACGCGAACCGGATTCACTCTCGGACTGGCCGTCGTTCTCATTCTCGGCGCGACTTCCGCCGCGACCGCGCAGCCCGGTGCGAAGGCGCCGCCGGTCGTTCAGTTCAAGCAGTTCGGGGCCACGCCCGAACAGTTCTGGCAGTCGAGCGTCCTCCGCTGGACCGGGCAACTGTCGCTCGACCTCACGTCCATCAAATCTGACATCGCGAACGCGAAGCTCGCGCCGATCGTCCGCGCCGGGATCAACACACAGGCCGAGAACGCCCTCCTTCAAACGCTCGAACTCGATCAACTCGTGCGCAAGGGCGCGCCGAAGGACAAGGTGTTCGCCGCGTTCGCGGACGTGGAGAAGTCGGTCGCCGCGCTCGCGGCCACGGTCAACCAGAACCCGGTCGCGAAGCAGGCGACAGCGGCTTCCGGCGCGCGCGCCGACACCGCGTTCCACCAACTCGCAGCCGCTGTCGGCGCCGGCGACAACAACGCCGAGCGGCTCGCGCGGCGGCGGTTGCGCCTCGCGGAATCGACCGGCGACGCGGCCGAAGACCTGCGCACGCTGTCCGCCGACGCGTTCCAGGGGAACGAGAAGGCGCTCGACCGCGCGCTCGGCGGGTACGCCCGCGAAGCCCGGTCGCTCGCCCGCCGGTTGCGCGACAACGCCGACGCGAAACTCATCGTCCAGGACTACGCGACGATGGTCGAACTGTGGTCGGAAGCAGCCGCGCTGTTCGGGCGCGTGCGCAACCTGCCGCCCGCCGTGCAGGCGCAGGCGACGCGCGTGGACGATCTGCACCGGCGGCTCGGCGTCGCGCTGGGTCTGACGCCCGACGGCCCGAACCCGCCGCCGGCGCTACCGACCGCCAAGCGGTTCTCGTTCGTGGTCGGCGCGGGCGTCGGCGGGCAGCCGCACGTGACCGTGTTCGTCGACGAAAAGGGCACGGTCGCGTACAGCTTCCTTGCCTACGACCGGGGGTTCGACGGCGGCGTGCGCGTGGACATGGCCGACCTCAACGGCGACCGCGTCCCCGACCTGATCGTCTGCCCCGGCCCGGCGAAAAACGGTGTCACGCTGCCCGTGCGCGTGTACGACGGCCGCGACCTGAACCTGCTCGTCGAGTTCGTGCCGTTCGCCGGCTGGAAGGGCGGGCTGCACGCGGTCGGCACGGACCTCACGAAGGACGGCCGCGCGCTGATCGCGGTGACCGCCGAGGGCACGCAGCACGTGAAGGTGTTCGACCTCGCGCAGGGCAAGGAGATCGACAGCTTCTTCGCCCACGACCAGAAGGTGACCGGCGGCGTGCGCCTCGCCTGGGGCGACGCGAACGGCGACGGCGTCCCCGACCTGTTCGCGGTCAACGGCCCCGGCAACGCGGTGACCACGGTAAAGGTGTTCGACGGGAAGAACCGCGCGGTGCTGGCCGAGTACCCCGTCCTCGACAACAAGTACCGCGGCGGCGCGTTCGTCGCGGCCGGCGACATGACCGGCAACGGCCGCGCGGACGCCATCATCGGCCTGGACGCGGGCACCGTGCCGCTGGTTCGCGTGCTGGACCCGAAGGGCAAACTGCTGGTCGAGTGGCTGGCCTACGACGAGCGGTTCAAGGGCGGCGTGCGGGTGGCGCTGAGCGCGCGGAACCACGTCGTCACCGGCCCCGGCTTGGGGCTGAAGAACAGCCCGGTGCGCATCTTCGCCACCGGCAACGTGAAGGTGCCCGTCGGCGAGATCGTGCCGTTCCTCGGCTACGACGGCGCGCTGAACGTCGGCGGGCGGTAGCGTCTTGGTATTTACCCCGAAGGAGTTGTATTCAATAGCCCAGGGTCAGCCCGCGCTTCGCGGGCGCCACCCTGGGTAACTTTCACG
>CANLGS010000686.1 GCA_947490035.1 Gemmataceae bacterium | reverse complement strand
GCGGCGGCTCACGTCGCTGTCGGCGGCGGTCTTCTGCTCGACCAGCTTCGCCCGTTCGTAGGCAGTCGCCCGCGCCCGCTCGCCCTTCTGCCGGGCCTCGTTAATCAGGAAGATCTGGTTCTGATGGAACGTCGCCTGGTCCGCGGCGATTGGCAGGTCCACCTGGTTGCGCATCAGGACGAACCTCACCGCCTGGGTCGCCACTGCGGGGGCGTAGCGGCGCAGCCCGACGATTACGGCCACCCGCTTCTGCCACGCCGCGTCGCGGTCGAGGTGGACGAGCAGGTGCGCCAGCTTCGCGCGGCGGTCGGCGGCGTCGGTTGACACCGGGAGTTTCAGTTGGTCCGCGGCCGCGGGGTCGGCCTCCGCGATCTGCTTCTGGACGGCCTGCCACTTCGCCGGGGCGAGCGCGGCGTCGGGCGACTCGTACAGCTTCGGCATGACGCGGTAGAACCGGCGGTCGAGGGCGTGCGCGAGTTCGTCCGCGTCGGCCGCGAGTTGCTCCGGGGTCTTCGCCACGTCGATCTTGTCGGCGTTCGGGACGGTCGGCGAGATCAGCGCCTGATAGCGGATGCGCTCGTTCATCGACTCGGCCTGGATCAGCAGCCAGCCCTCGACTAGTGCAATCTTCTGGGTCGGCGTGGTAGCTTTATCGAGGTCGGCTTTGAGGAGGGCGAACACGCGCTTCACTTCGGCGGTCTGGTTGGTTACGGCGGCGGTGGTAGAGAGCGCGGCTCGCGGAACGGTCGTGGGTTCGACACCGGGCGTCGCGGCGGCGGGTCCGGCCCCGGCCGTGGTGTTGTCGGCGAAGTACTTTTCGAGCAAATTTTTGCTGACCGTTTTGGTAGACTCACCACCGGCCATCAGAACCTCGAACGGCGTCTCGTCCTCGGTGTTGAAGTCTTCGCCTTCGAGAGGCAGCCCCTGGACGAGGAGGACGTGCCGCAGTGCCGCCGCGTTGATTTGCTGGCGGCCCTTGTAATCCTGGCTGGCGAGGTAGACGTAGCCGCCCCCGGCGAGGAGGATGAACACGAGGAGCAGGATGCCGAACAGTCTCATGGCAGTTCGAGTCCCTGCGGAACCGGGGTGCGAAAACTCGGCGGACGTGGGAGTTCCGTGCGGACGCCGGTGCGCTCCCAGATGCGATTGTGACGGACAACACGGACCTTGACAAGCGCGGAACCCGCACAAACCGCGGGAGATCGGAAACTTGGAAAGGCAGTGGCGGTCCTACCGGTTATGTCGGAACGCGAACGAAACTTTCAGGCATTCTACGCGCGCGAAGTGCCGAGTAGGTGCCGCTTGCCGAGCGGCACGGCTGCCCGACGCGGGTGATTTTCCGGGCGTCCAGTGATGTCGATACGCAGGTTCACCCGTGCCGCTCGGCTCGCGGTACCTACTTCCGAGCGGATCGCGCACGTCGCCCGCATTTGGACTATAAGTAGAGTACACCCGCGCCGGAGCGCTCCGCATGGCAGTCGAAACACCCGTCCCGACCCAGCTCGGCAACTACGACATCGTGTCGAAGATCGCCGAGGGCGGGATGGGGACCGTGTACAAGGCCAAGAACCGGACCACGGGCGAGATCGTGGCCGTGAAGGTCATTGCGCCGGCCACGGCCAAGAACCCGATCCTGCTCCAGCGGTTCGAGCGCGAGTTCCTCGCCGCGAAGGTGCTCGACCACCCCAACGTGGTCAAGGCGCTCGACTACTCCGGCGCAATGCCGCACCCGTTCCTGGTCATGGAGTTCGTGGACGGCCAGTCCATCGGTCAGCGGATCGAGCGGAAGGGCCGTTACCCGGAGGCCGAGGCCGTGCGCCTGATCGCCCAGGTGTGCGACGGCCTCCAGCGCGCCCACAAGCAGGGTTTGGTTCACCGCGACGTGAAGCCGGACAACATCCTGGTGAATTTGGAGGGCGTCGCGAAGCTCACCGACCTGGGGCTGGTGAAGGAGGTAGAAGGCGACCTGAACCTGACGCGCACCGGGCGCGGGCTGGGCACGCCGCACTTCATGGCCCCGGAGCAGTTCCGCAACGCGAAAACGGTGGACGTGCGGGGCGACATCTACTCCCTCGGCGCGACCCTGTACGCGATGGTCACCGGCGTCATCCCGTTCGACAACGCCAGCCCGCTCGACTGCTGGATGCGGAAGATCCGCAACGAGTTTCGCAAGCCGAAGGAGCTGAACCCGACCGTCTCGGATCGGCTGGACTGGGCCATCTGCCGGTCGATGAGCGCCGAGCCGAGCCAGCGGCCGTCGAGCTGCCGCGAGTTCCTCGAAGACCTGACCGGCCAGACGCGACCGGCGGCACCGCCCCCCGGTCAACCGGCCGCGGCGCCGGCGGCCGACGTGTGGTATCTGGTGTACCGCGACGAGAACGACAAGGCGCACACGGTGAAGGGCAGCACCGACGGCATCCGCAACGCGCTGCGCGACAACCTGTTGGGCGACCCGTCGGGCGTGCTGGTGAGCCGCACGAAGGGCGGGCAGTTCGCGCCGCTGTCCAGCGTGCCGGAGTTCCGCGACCTCGTCGTGACGCCCGCCGCGGCGGCGATGCCACTCACGCGCACGCCGTCGTCGGACGAGACGAGCGCTTACGACCCGGCGCCGGCGCCTCCTCCGCCGCGCCCGAAGGCGTCCGCTTCGCCCTCGAAACCGTCACAACCGCTGCCGCTGCCGCCCCCGCCGGCCACCGCCCCGTACAGTTACGAGCGCGGGTCCGGTGCGCACGCGGCGCCGCCGCGCGAGAAGCCGAAGCCCGCCCGCCGCCCGCGCGACGAGGAACCTGACGAACCGCCCCCGCGCGAGCGCAAGCGCCCGCAACCGTTCAACTGGACGCCGGTCCTGGTCGGCGTGGTGGCGCTCCTCTCCGCGATCATCGGCTACCTCGTCCTCGCGAAGTGACGGCGGCTCACAACGCGCGGTGCATCACGAGCGCATCGACCAACCCCAATTCCCGGTGCCGGAACGCTTTCGGCACGCGGCCGACCACCGCGAACCCGCAACGCTCCCACACCCGCACCGCGGCGGCGTTCGCGCTCACCACGAAGTTGAACTGCATCGCGGTGAAGTCGAGCGCCTTCGCGGTTGCGAGCGAGTGTTCGCACATCGCGACCGCCAGGCCGCGACCGCGGAACTCCGGGGCGACCACGTAGCCCGCGTTCGCGACGTGGTCCCCGCGACCGGGCTGGTTCGGCCGCACGTAGTACGTCCCCGCGAACCGTTCTTCGACTTCGCATATCCAACACCGCGCGGGAAGATCGAACCACAGCTTCCGCGCGACCGCTTCGGTCGTGGATTCGTCGTAGGCGAACACGTCGCCGCTTGCCGCG
>CANLGS010000685.1 GCA_947490035.1 Gemmataceae bacterium | reverse complement strand
CGAGCATGTTGGTGTGGTTACCCATGTTCTCCGCCAGGAAGGCTGTTTCGTCACCGTCGATCTGCCCATGTCCTTGTCAGGACACGACTTCATCCAGAGAGCCCGACCGGTTACGCCCAATTCAAATCGTCTGCACGAGTTGCCATGTCCGTCTCACTCTCGCAGACGATCGTGCCGGCGATTTGCTCGACTGTCCGCGGTGCGATACCCCGATTCGCGTCCCAAGTCCTGCTCCCAATGCGCCGCCACCTGAGGCGAATCCGGTGGCAATCACCCCGGCGCAACCGAAACCGACTTCACCACCGACACGCCCGATCAAATTTCTATGCCCGCATTGTCGCGTCACGATGACAATCGAGCGAGAAAAATCAGGCTCAGCAATCACTTGCCCGAAGTGCCGCCAGCAAGTGACAGTGCCCGAAGAAGACGAGAAGCCGCCTCTCGGTCTGCCGGTTAGCCCCGCGCCGTCGGCCAATCCCGCGCCGCCGTCCAGTCCAGCATCCAACTTCGACTTCGACCCGGAAGAGGACGAGGAAGGCGATTATGAAACGTACCGCCGGCGGAAGCGGCGGCGCGCGAGCGGCGGGTTCATTTGGCGAGCAATCACACTCGCTCCACTCGGTGTTGCGATGCTCTGCTTCTTTCTTCCGTGGGTCCGTTACAGCATCGTGATACCTTTCCCGCGCCAGTTGGTCGGGGCACGCGAGCCGATCGAAGCGGGGTTTGGCAACCAGTCCGGTTTGCAAGTGCGTCGGGACCGGATTGAGTTCGAGTTCGCCAGTCAGTCCGGGCTACAGGTTTCGCTCGCACTCGCGTCGCTTCAACCCGCCCTCGACCGGTGGACGAAGATGGAGTCGGAGGCGACGGAAGCGAAGTGGCGCAAGTCGGGCCGTAACCCGTTGGACGAATGGCTCAAGAGGAGCAAACCGTACATGGCACCTTGGCTCTTCCTCTACCCGCTCGCGCTCGGCTTCGGCATGCTCATCACGATTACCTCTCGCCCAACGGTCGGATCGTGTTCGGCCGTCGGCGCTTCGTCCATGATCACGGGCCTGCTGTTATTGGTTCAGTTTGGCGGGTTCGGGCCACCTGCGGTCGGTGCTTTTTACGACGAGTTGGCCAAGAACGGTAACCACGAGGCCGCGCTGATCGCTTCGCTCGTACTCGACGTGCAATACACATTTTGGTTCTGGCTGGCCGTACTGTGCATCGTGGCCGCCTCCGTCGCGCAAATCGTCTTCGGCGGGTTGGCCACCCGGCACTGAGCAGCATCTGCCTCTGGCCCTGAAACGGCCCTCTGCCCGCACATGCCTGAGCGAGTTCGCGGCACAAATGCGCGGGCCAGCGTCAGCAACTCGCGCGCGCGTTTGTCTTGTGGCAGCGCTTCGATCCGCGGGGCAGCCTCGTTGAACAGGACCGCCCAGCCGTTCAACACGGCAGCGTCGTTCTCGGCGATACTTTCGAGCAGGTCCGGCATCGTGTTTCCCTCCGGCGGCTTCACTACAAGTTTAGCGGACGCGGACACATGACTCCAGCGCCTCACTTCGCGCGGCGGTAGAAGCGGTTGGCGATGAACCCTTCCGCGACCAGCGCGCACAGCACCGCGATCAACAGCCACGGGAACAGGTCCACCGGTTGCCCCAGCGAGACGCTCAGCAGGTCGCGGAGCGAGACGTTCTTTGATACCGGGATCACGCGGCCCTCGCCCACCAACTCTTCCACCGCCTCCAGCGGCACCTTCTCCAGGTTGCTCTCGTCCGGCGGCACGTTCAGGCTGAAGCCGTCCTTCCACACCTCCTTCTCGCCAGCGAATACGGACAGCGCGAAGTTGCCCGCGTTGTTCGTCTTCGGCGGCCCGAGCCGGATTTCTGTCTGCTTCTCGCCCGGCGTGATGCGAGCGTCGTTGCCCTCGACGCGCGGGCCTTCAAAGATCACCACGCTGTCGCGCGTCAGCCGGCCGCGCGGCAGCGGGATCGTGACCGCCGCGCCGGTCGGGTAGTTGAAGTTCGCGTCGGCCGTGTCGCCCGCGAGGTAGCGCACCAGCAGGTACGGGAACGCCACGAACCAGCTCGAATCGAGTTGCTCCCAGTAGTCGTTCCAGTAACCCGTGCGGTCTTCGTCGCTGGTCAGCAGGTCGAGCCGCGTCGTCAGCAGGACGACTTTGCCCTTCGGCTTCTTCTCCGCGTCGAGAACGGAGCGTTCCAGAATCGCCGGGCGCCCGCCTTCGGGGGTGTCCGTGTCGCGGTAGCGGACCACGACCGTCGCGAGCGGGTCGGGCGCCACCTCCCAGTACTTCGTCGCGCGGCGCGGGTTCGCGATCACGTCCAGCCGGTCCGTCTTCTGCTGCCGCCAGTCTTCGATGGGCTTCAGCATCGGGTGCTTCAGCGCGTTCTCGCTGAACACCCACGTCACGCCGTTCGCGCCCTCGCGCGGGTCGCCCCAACTCGACGCCTTCTGGAGCGGCGGAGCGGGATCGAGCTTCTTCGTGTCGATCACCTTCGTGAGCTTGCCCGGCATGAGGTCGCTCGCGCCGTCGTTGTAGTTGGTGAGCGTCGTCCAGCCGTCGCGCCCGGGGATGACGAGGAGCTTGCCGCCGGTTTGGAGGTACGGGCGGAGTTTGTCCCACAGCGTGTTGCCCGCTGGCCCGTTCGGTTTGTCCACCGCGAGCAGACACACCGCCTCGAATGTGCTGATGTCGTCGGTCGTGATCTCGGTCGGCTTCTTCGGGTCGGCGGTGAACTTCACCACCGTCTGCCCGCGCTCGCCGGTCCCGATGTCGTCCGGCGTGACCACGAGGCAACTGAATTCGTCCTTCACCAGATGCGCCGCCTGCCAGAACGCGGCGCCCTTCTTGTCGTCGGTGATGGTCAGGAGGCGCCGCGCCGCGCCCACCTTGAACGTGAGGAATCGCGTGTTGTCGAAACCCAGGTTGTCGGGTGCCTTGAGACTGAACTCCCACTGGTTCAGACCCGGCTTGAGGTCGCGGAACTCGAACGTGACGTTCTGCTGCTGGCCGTTGCGCACCGCGACCGGCTTGCTGACGGCGGTGTCCGCTTTGCCGCCCGCCGGCCGCGCGGTGACGGTGGCTTCGACGCTCTCGCCGGCCGCGCCCACCGCGCCGACGGTGACCACCACGTTCGCGGTCTGGTTCGCCGAGATCACCTGAGGCTTCATCTCGACGGAAAGGATCGCGACGTTCGTCGGCTGATCGACGCCGAAGTCGAAGACGACGTGAATGGGCTTCGGGTCGGGCACGAGGTCGCGAAGCTTCTTGAGGTCTTCGGTGCGGCTCGCGTCCCACGACGCGACCGTGCGGTCGGTGAACACCGCGACCAGCT
>CANLGS010000684.1 GCA_947490035.1 Gemmataceae bacterium | reverse complement strand
TGCCCAACGCGGATCGCTTCGGGAACGTCCGTGTTGCTCACCCGCGGGCTACCCCGTGCCGCTCGGCAAGCGGCACCTACACAAACCCGCTTGCGTTTTCGTCCTACCGCCATTATCACGCGCGACACGAAATCTGTGCCGTTTGTCCGCGAATGACCAGTGTGCGGCACGTGCGATGCCCCAACGCAGGGGATTCCGCTTGCCTGCGGCGACGCCGCGAACCTAGAATTGTTGCATCGTCTCCGGCTTTGAAAGAGTTCATGCGTCGACTCGGTGCGATCTTCCGTTTCCTCGCGATTGTTTTGTGTCTGGTGCCGGTCACCGACACGCAGCAAGCGGCGGGGGCGCTCGTGCCGTTCGTTCCCGTGGTGCCCGCGCCTGCGGGTAACGCGCCCGCCAACCCCGCGAGCGAAGAAGACGACGAACGCGAAACCGAGGACGGTAAGGAACGTGTCGCGTCCCCGAACCGGCACCGCCTCGCGGTTCGCGAACTGACCGGACAACTTCCGCCCGTCCACGCTTCTAACCTGCCGCACGTCGCGCGCGTGCGCACCTCTCCGCCCGTCGCCGCCGACCCGTTCCGCAACGGCCTCGGCACGCCCTATCGCTGTTAACTCCCGTCCGTCAAATCGGCGCGGTTACGCGCCCCTGATCAACGACCGGTTTCCGGCCGCGGCGCACCTTTGCGCCCGCGACCGTCCTTACCCGTTCAACGATTATTGGAGACGCACGTGGAAAGGCTCGTCAGCGGTATTCACAAGTTTCAAGCCGACGTGTTCGCGCCGAACCTGGCGTTCTTCCGCAAGCTCGCGGACGGGCAGACCCCGCAGGCGCTGTTCATCACCTGTTCCGACTCGCGCGTGGTGCCGGACCTGATCTGCCAGGCCGACCCCGGCGACCTGTTCGTGCTGCGGAACGCGGGGAATATCGTCCCGCCGTACACGCCGGGCACCCCGAGCGGCGAGGCGGCGACGATCGAGTACGCGATCCGCGGGCTGGGCATCCGGCACGTCGTCGTGTGCGGGCACACCCGCTGCGGGGCGATGCAGGCGGTGGCCGACCCGCAATGCACCGCGTCCATGCCGCGCGTGCGGCAGTGGCTCGACCACGCCCAGGCGGCCGCCGAGATCGTGTGCGGCTGCTACAACCACCTGACCGGCGAGGCGCGGGCGAAGGTGCTCGTTCAGGAGAACGTGCTGGTCCAACTCGAACACCTGCGGACGCACCCGACGGTCGCCGCGGCGATGGCCGCGGACGAACTGACGCTGCACGCGTGGGTGTACAAGATGGAGACCGGTGAGGTGTTCGCCTACGACCCCGTGAGCGGCCAGTTCGCGCCGCTTCTGGTGGGCGAGGAGGTGACCGCGGAGTACGCGCCGAGCCGGCGCGCCGCGGTCGCGCAAGCGGTGTAAGGGCGTCGTCCTCTTCTCTTGTGGCACAGGCTTTCAGCCTGTGTTGCCTTTGAAATCACAGGCTGAAAGCCTGTGCCACAAAACCAAAACCGGACGCCCGATTCATGAGCGCGAACACCGAACCGAAGCCGCCCGGCGGCACCCTCGCGGCCGACTTCCTCGCGTCGCTCGTCGTGTTCATGGTGGCGCTGCCGCTGTGCATCGGCATCGCGCAGGCGTGCGGGCTGCCGCCGGAAGCCGGCATCATTACCGGCGTCGTCGGCGGGTTGATCGTCGGGTTCCTGGCCGGCAGCCCGTTGCAAGTGTCCGGCCCGGCCGCCGGGTTGATCGTCCTCGTCGTCCAGTTTTTGGACGACGCGAAGACGGTGCCGGGCACGAACCCAGTCGTGCTTCTGGGCCTCACGCTCGTCTTGGCGGGGCTGATCCAGATCACGGCCGGCGCGTTGCGCCTGGGCCAGTGGTTCCGCGCCGTCTCGCCCGCGGTGGTGGAAGGGATGCTCGCGGGCATCGGCGCCACCATCATCGCCAAGCAGTTCCACGAGATGGTGGACGACACCGCGCCGAAGAAGGTGCTGGACGGGCTGCTGACCATCCCGCAGGCGGTGTGGAAGGCGTTCGACCCGCCGGCCGGCGCGAGCGCCAACCACACCGAAGCCGCCGTCATCGGGCTGCTCTCGATCCTGATTCTCGCGCTGTGGAAGCCGATCGTGCCGAAGCGATTGAAGATCGTCCCCGCCGCGGTGGTCGCGGTGCTGGTCGCGATTCTGGTGAACGAGTTCGGGCGACCCATCTTCGAGGCGTGCGGGGCGCGCATCGGTCCGGCGGTGGACGAGCACGGCGGGATCGGCGTCGAGCGCGTCCAAATCGCGTCCAGCCTCGCGGACGCGGTCAAGCCGATCGGCTGGCCCGGCTGGGAGATTCTGACTCTCGAGCTGGTGTGGAAGGGCGCGTTCACGATCGCGCTC
This sequence comes from Gemmataceae bacterium, assembly GCA_947490035.1. Classification (GTDB taxonomy): domain Bacteria; phylum Planctomycetota; class Planctomycetia; order Gemmatales; family Gemmataceae; genus Gemmata. The sequence goes on along the minus strand of CANLGS010000684.1, from coordinate 963 downwards.
ATCGCCAGCGCCGAAACGCTGCTGTGCGCCGTCGCGGTGGACGGCAAGCACACCGGGCCGCGCACGAACTTCGACCGCGAACTGGTGGCGCAGGGGGTCGGCAACACAATCTGCGGGGTGCTGGGCGCGCTGCCCATGACGGGCGTGATCGTGCGCAGCGCAGCGAACGTCGAAGCCGGGGCGAAGACACGCCGCTCCGCGATCCTGCACGGCCTCTGGCTGCTCCTGTTCGTGTCGCTGCTGCCGGGCGTACTAGCGCGCATCCCGTCGGCGGCGCTGGCCGCCGTGCTGGTGTACACCGGGTGGAAGCTGCTGAACCTGCCGGGGCTGTGGAAGTTGTGGAAGGAGAGCAAGAGCGAGGCGCTGATCTTCGTCGCGACCGGCGTGACCATCGTCGGGGCCGATCTGCTCGCGGGCGTGGTGCTGGGTGTGGTGCTGTCCGCACTGAAGTTGCTTCTCCGGTTCTCGCACCTCCGCGTGACGCGAGTGGACGACGCCAACCACAAGCGGGTTCACCTACACCTGGAAGGCGCGGCCACGTTCCTGCGGCTGCCGGTGCTGGCGAAGGCGCTCGAAGCGGTGCCGCAGGGGCAGGAGTTGCACGTCCACCTGAACGGCGTGCAGCTCGTGGATCACGCGATCCTGCACCTGCTATTGACGTTCCAGAAGCAGTACGAGGCGACCGGCGGCACGCTGTTCCTCGACTGGGAGCGCCTGCACGCCCACTTCAACGGCACCGATGCGCCAGAATAGAGTGATTATACTTCTCGCGACCATGATTGAGACGTTCTTGACGAGCCGGAAGCGTAAGCGACGGACAAAGCTTTCCGTCGCTTACGCTTCCGGCTCGTCAAGAACGAATCGTCTTACCTCCGGCCGCGCGAACTCTGTGGTTCGTCCGCCTTCTGTTCTCTATTCCACGGTCCACAGGATGACCGAGTCGGCGTCCTTCACGAAGATGCG
>CANLGS010000683.1 GCA_947490035.1 Gemmataceae bacterium | reverse complement strand
GCGATGAAATTGAAAATGCTCTAAGCCCTCGCAAGGTCAGGTAAGGCAACTTGATCCAGTCCGAAAGAACGACCGTCCGGTCGTTCGGGAAATGGTATGGACGACTCGGATCGTGAAACACGTTCGTGAGTTCCCAGACCCTTCGCCGACGTCGGTGATGCATTCGAATGAGCACCTCGATCAACCCTGCCTCGCGGCAAGATTTCGAGCGGGAAACGCGACGACCGCTCTCGGGCCGCGGCTGGTGCCACGATACGAGAACGGCCGGGTGTTCGCAACGAACAGTCTGTGCGGAAACCTTACGCGGCGACGCGCATCTTGGAGACGGGCACCGGCACCTTCAGCGTGGTCTTGAGCATCCAGCGGCCCGCGTCCGGGGCGCCGCTCCACTGTTGAAGTTGGATCGTCGTGACGTGTTCGCGCTCCTCGTCGTCGAGGACTTCCGCGAACGCCTCCACGTACATCTGGCGGACCTGCGTGGACGAGCGGCCGACGAAGATGAGTGCGTCGCCGCGGTCATCGAACACCGCGACCGCGCGCCAGCCCTGAGCCTTGGATTCGGTGGTAACGAGCATTGGTGTGACCCTCCCTGGTATTGAGTGATGGCGTCGCTGATCCATCGAGCGACGTGCGTATAACTTGACGATTTCCGGGTCGAAGGTCAAGGAAAAAGCGCGCGATCTGTAAAGTTTGCCTCAAGTTCCTGGCGCTGATAGACGTTGCGCCGCGCGAAAGATTGGTTCAGGAAGGCGAGGCAAGAGCGATTGAGGGTGAAAACGAACCAAGCCCCGCGACTGCGGTCGTGGGGCTTGACCCCTGTTACCTGTTCTGCGCCCCCGATTCAGTCCACAACGGCGAGGAGATCGTCTTCGGTGACGATGAGGTATTCCTTGCCGTCGATGGTCACTTCACTGCCGGCGTAACTGGTGAAGAGGACGCGGTCGCCCACCTTCACCTGGAACGGGGCGCGCTTGCCGTCGTCGAGCGCCTTGCCTTCGCCGACCGCGAGCACCTTGCCCTGCTTCGGCTTTTCCTTCGCGCTGTCCGGAAGGATGATGCCGCCGACCGTCTTGTCGTCGGCCTCCAGCCGCTCGACCACGATCTTGTCGTTCAGCGGGACGATCTTCAACGCCGCCATCGGGAAGTCTCCTGTTGGGTGAATCAGTCGGTCTATTCGTCAGTCGCCGACGGCCGGGGCGGCGCGTCGGGTTTGTCTTGCGGGTCCGGGCGGGGGCCGTACACCTTCGTCAGCGCCCGCTCCAGGGTGTGTAATACGACGTTCCCGTTCACCGGCTTCGGAATCACGCTGTACACCTGCGCCGCGAACGCCTGGCGGATCAGGTCGTTATTTGCGTCGGCTGTCATCAGCACTGCCGGCAGGATGCGGTCGAGCGTCTGCCGGATGACCGCGAACGCTTCCAGACCCGTCAACCGCGGCATGTGCATGTCGAACAGTACAAGATGAACGAGATCCACCTGCACGAGTTCAACGGCCTCACCGCCGTCGGCGGCGAGCATGATGCGGAATCCGCGAGCCGAGAGCATCTCGCCCAGTGCTTCGCGCGTGCCGCGGTCGTCGTCGGCAATGAGGATCGAGAACCGCGACGGGTCGTTCGCGGGTCCGGTCTTCGTCGGTTCGCCCTTATCGGGGAGCGTCGCGGGAATCATTATTTAACCTCCCGGACGCACGTGAGCCGGGAAACCCGACTCGAAACGCCGCGTGGAAGGAACCTAAGAATCGGATTCATGCAAACGAGGTGCCGAAGCCCGGAGGGAGAGACGCGGGACGGCGGTAACCTCTTAACGATACGCCAGATGCGACCACCGCGTCAAGTGAGCCTCGCGCCTTTCCGCCGTCTTACCGACTGCCATCGGTTCATTTTCGCTGACACGATGACAGGAAAGTAGTCCGCCCCTCGGTGGCAGTGTCTTTGTCTTTCTCGACGGTTTGCCGTTCTCCGCGTGAAGAAGCACAGCATCAAGCGGCCGGACCTCACGCGGAACGTGAGGACTACATTCTATTTCTTCCCCAGTCGGTCCGGGTTGAAGTCGGCGTCGGTCAGGTTGGCCGGCGATTTCACCTTCTCGAACAGGTAGTACTCCGCCTCCTTGCCCGCCGCGTCGGTCGCGACGATCAGCACCGGCAGCCCGTAAGACGGCGACTTCTCGTTCGGGTCCAAGAAGAACGTGCGGCTCCCGCCCTTCGGGAATAGCGGGTCGTCGTCGGCGCGCAGGTTGTGCGTCACGCCGACGAGCGGGTATGGGTACTCGTCGCGCTTCACAGGCCCGTGGAACGTGAGCGCGTCGGCCGGCAACTTCCCCGTCTCGATTTTCGCGACCGTGTCCGCGAGCTTCGCGAGGTTCTTGCCGAACCCGGCGTCGCGGATGCTGTGCCGGGCCTTCTCTTTCACGCGCGGGTCGTCGGGCGAGAGGCCCGGCAGCACGGTCCCGGCCTTGAGCAACTTGGTGTCGCCCTGCCCGAGCATCAGGTAGAGCTTGTCGCCGTGCTTGCTCGGGTTGTACAGCATTTCGCGGCCCTTGCCGCTCTCGCTGGTCGTTCGCGTGAACACGGCGAGCGGCTCGCGGCGTAACTGGAACAGCACGACCTCGCTGGTCGCGGTGCCCTGCGGGTTGACCTCGCGCCGCGTGACCGTACCCTCGAACGTGTCCACGGCCTTCCACGCGGCGCCCGCGGTCGCGACGACCGCCTTCAACTCGGTAAGGTTCTTAGCGACCGCGTTGGGCGCCTTCGGGTCGGGCGTCTTGGGCGCCAGCGGCGACGGCAGTTTCGGCTCCGGGCGCTTGCGGAACGGCGGGAACAGCGGGCCGTCCGCATCAATCTCCGCGGGTGGCGCGACGCCGCCAGCGGGCGCGACACCGCTAGCGCGCGGAGGCACAAAGGGACGCTCGTCCACGGTGGCTGGGCGTGCGGGGTCGGCCGACGCCATGCCGAGCGGCGACTGGTTCCCGACCGGCTTGTTCGCGCCGTAGGGCGGCGGCGGTTCGGGTTTGGCGAACGGCCCCTGCGCGCGCGAGTGGTATCGCGTACAGCCCGCGAGCAGAACGACGAGCGAACAGAGCGCGAGTGAACGAATCATGGTGTGCGTCCTGCGGGACCGGGGCCGCCTTCACCCGGCACGATACCCCGACCGCGTGTCCGACAGCAAGACGAGTCAGAGAACAGAGGTCAGAAGGCAGAAGAGCCGCAGATGACGCAGACGGACGCAGATTAAAGGCAGAAAACTGGAGACTGTAGTTTCAGGAGTGCCGTTGGTTCTTGTTTTGTCCCTCTCCCCTTGCGGGAGAGGGTCGCCGCGCTTCGCCGACGGGTGAGGGGTGAAG
>CANLGS010000682.1 GCA_947490035.1 Gemmataceae bacterium | reverse complement strand
GTTCTGGAATCAGTTCGCCGGGGGAACGGAACTTTTCGCTGGAAAAGCAGCGGAATTCACGAGCCGTGTGAACCAAAAACGGGATCGAACTCGAACCAATAATTCCATCGAAAGCCCAACTTCCGATCAGCCTAGGGTAACGCGGTCGTGCCGTGATACCCTATTCTATCCGCTTCTGGCGCCCGGCGCACGGGCGGGCGTGCCCGAAAGTGTTCGGCTCGTAGAATCTCACGTGCGGTCGCCCTCTCCGGAGTCACAGCTTGAGCAAGACCACCCGCACGACCCTTCCTGGAGACAGCCCCGCTCCCGGCTCGCGCGACCTCCCGCCACTCGCGGTCGATCACGACCGCCTGCGCGCCGCGGTGCGCGAGATTCTCATCGCCGTGGGGGAAGACCCCGACCGCGAAGGGTTGCTCGAAACGCCGGACCGCGTTGCCCGCATGTACGCGGAGGTCTTCGCGGGGTTGCACACCGACCCGGCCGCGTACCTCCAGAAGACGTTCACCCAGAAGCATGACGAAATGGTGCTGGTGAAGGACATCGAGTTCTCTTCGATGTGCGAACACCACCTACTCCCGTTTAGCGGGAAGGCGCACATCGCGTACCTGCCGAACGGCCAGATTGTCGGGCTGTCGAAGCTCGCGCGCGTGGTCGATACCGTGGCACGCCGACCGCAGGTTCAGGAGCGCATGACGGAGGACATCGCGGACCTCATCATGACGCACCTGAAGGCCCGCGGCGTCGGCGTGGTGGTCGAAGCGAGCCACTCGTGTATGACCATTCGCGGGGTGCGTAAGCCGGCCGCGATGACCATCACCAGTTCCATGCGCGGCGGCTTCCTCGACAACCCCGCGACGCGCGCGGAGATGATGGCGCTGGTGTTTGGTCGGCAATAGTGGACAGTGGGCAGCAGGCAGTTCGGAAGGACTCACGCCTCGCAACCTTACTTCTGGTATTCTGTCTTCGTTCTGCCCACTGCTCACTGCCCACTGCCTACTGTGTTAGACGAGAAGCAAATCACCGACGACCTCCGCGGCCAGTTCCGCGGGCGGCTGCACTTCGACCGGCTCACGCGCGGGCTGTACGCCACCGACGCCAGCCCGTTCCAGGTCGAACCGCACGCGGTCGCCGTGCCCGAAGACGCGGACGATGTCGCGGCCCTGGTGCGCTACTGCCACGACCACACGATTCCGATCATCGCGCGCGGCGCGGGCACCGGCCTCGCGGGTGAATCGCTCGGCCCCGGTGTCGTTCTCGACCTGAGCGTTCACTTCCGGAGTATCATCGCGGTCGGCTCGGACACCGCGACCGTGCAACCGGGCGTGGTGCTGAACCAACTGAACGCGGAACTCGCGAAGACCGGGCGCCGGTTCGCCCCGAACCCGGCCAGTTCCGCGACCTGCACGCTCGGCGGGATGATCGCGACCAACGCCAGCGGCGGCAACGCCTTCCGCCACGGCTACACGCGCGACTACGTGGCGGGCTTGGGCGTGGTGTGGGATAATGGGGAGCACGACCATACCCCAAAGCCGCTCGCGGCTTCGCAAGTAACTCTGGATGCACTTGCGAAGCCGCGAGCGGCTGCCATCGCCCAACAAGTCACCGACCTCCTGACCCGAAACGCCGAGCGCATCGCGCTGACGCGCACGCGCACGCCGTTCGACCGGTGCGCGTACCAGCTTCACGGCGTCCTCGGCGCGACCGGCGTCGATCTCGCGAAACTGCTGGTCGGGTCCGAGGGCACACTTGCGGTCGTCACGGAAGCCACGCTCCGCACGATCCCACTCGCGGGCGGAACGTGCCTCGCGCTGCTCGGCTTCGCCACGCTCGACGCGGCCGTTCGCGCCGGGCTGGCGCTGCGGCGTTACGGCCCGGTCGCGTGCGACCTGCTCGACCGGCGGTTGCTCTCGCTCACTCGCGGCACGGGCATGCTCGACGTGGGCGCGGCACTGCTGGTTGTGTTTGAGGCCGACACCGAGCGCGCCGCGACCGAACGCGCCTGGGGCGCGGTCGAATCGCTCCAGCGCGAACACACCTTGCGCGTACTGGCCGAACCGACTTGCCTGCCCGAAGGCATCGCAGCCATCCGCGGCGTCCGCGACGCGGCCGTGTCCGGCCTGTACGCGCAGAACGGCGCGCGCCCGGTCGCGTTCGTGGAAGACGTGGGCGTTCCCGCCGACGCGCTGCCGGAGTTCCTGACCAAAGTGCAGGACGTCCTGAAGCGGTTCGAGACGAGCGGCACGTTCCTCGTTCACGCACTCACCGGGCAGGTTCACACGCGACCGCTGCTCGACATCAACGAACCAGCCGACCGCGCGAAACTGTGGCCGCTGGCGGAGGCGGTGCATTCGCTCGCGCTGGCGCTGGGCGGAACGGTCAGCACGCAGCACGGAACCGGCATCGCGCGCACGCCGTGGGTCGAACGACAGTACGGCCCGCTCGTGCCGGTGTTCCGCGAACTGAAGCGCATCTTCGACCCGAAGGGCGTGCTGAACCCCGGCAAGATCGTCGGCCCGGACCCGAGCCGCGAGGCGTGGCCCCTGCGGCCAGGAGACAGGAGACTGGAGACTGGAGACAGGAGACTGGAGACAGAAGAGACAGCACCCATTAGCCGCGAGCCGGAGTCCGCGGAGGCGAGCGTGCCGGCAAGCATTCCCCTGCTGGTGTGGGCGCAATCTTCTCCAGCGCAAGAAGTCGCAAGGTGCAACGGGTGCGGCGACTGCCGGACGCGCACCGCCCCGGAGCGCATGTGCCCAAGCTTCCGCGCCAGCGGCAGCGAACACGCCACGCCGCGCGCGATGGCGAACATGCTCCGCGTCCTCACCGACCCGACCGCCGCGACCCCGGACGAGGTGCGGGCGGTCGCGGAGCTGTGCGTGAACTGCAAGATGTGCCGCGACGAGTGCGACGCGAAGGTGAACATCCCCAAACTGATGCTCGAAGCGAAGGCCCGGCGCCACGCGGAACACGGGTTGGAGCGCGGCGACTGGGTGCTCGCCCGCGCCGAAGGGTTCGCGGCCCTCGGCAGCAACTTCGCCCCGCTCGTGAACGCGCTGCTCGGTCGGCGTTCCGTGCGCTGGTTCCTGGAGAAACTGCTCGGCATCTCACGCCGGCGCCGGCTGCCCGCGTTCACGGTCCGCACCTTCTTCCGCCGCGCGCGCGGACAGGGACTGACCAAACGAACGCCCCGCGAAGCGGAACCGCACGAGCGCGTCGCGCTCTTCGTCGATGTGTTCGCGGCCTACAACGACCCGCTGATTGGAATGGCCGCGGTCGCGGTGTTGCAGCACCACGGCATCGAGGTCTACGTCCCGCCGCGACAGGTCGGAAGCGGTATCGCGCCGCTCGC
>CANLGS010000681.1 GCA_947490035.1 Gemmataceae bacterium | reverse complement strand
GGGCTGGGCTTCAGGCGTTCGACCCACACCTTCGGTTCGGCCATCAGCGCGACCGCCGCGGCTTCGATCTCGGCCGCGCGGTCGTCCGGCAGCGGCATCTCATACACCACGCGACGCGGCAGCGCGGTCGCCTTCATCGGCACCGGCGTTGCGCTGGTGAATGTCAGTCCGGCTGGAGCCTGCGCGTTGAGCGTGGCGAGCAGTTCGTCGGAGTCGCGCGGTTCGAGCAGTTCGAGTTCGACGACCTCTTCGCACCCGACGACGCCGAGTGAAAGCGAGAGCGCAAAGACGAAACGTGGAGTGGGGTGGAAGCCGGCGGTGGATTTGAACGGCACGGCGGCCCGGCGGAGCATCCGCTCGGAACACCGCATCAGGTCGTGGTGGCTCACGAGCCGGAGCGTGCCCGACTTGACGAACCGGAAACGGAACTTGTCACCGAGCATCGGCGCGACAGTGAGGAGTGAGGAGTGAGGAGTAAGGAGTGGGGAGCAAAAGACGCCTTCGTCTTCACTCCTCGCTCCTCACTCCTCACTCCTCACTGCCCATCTGCTCCTCCACGCCCCCCAGATTCGCGAACGAGTTCGCAAGCGGGGTCGATGGAACGGGCCGGTCACGGCGGTTTGGGTGCCCCGCGGTTCGACCGGTAAACCCGTCCTCAATCGACCGCCTCCGAGGGGAGAATTTTGCGTAAGTGGTCGCGTAAGTAACTGCTCACCTGGCTGGCGGTTTCCATGCCGAGGGCGTCGCGGGCGACTTGTTCCGCCTCGGCGACCCTCAGTTCGCGGACCACCCGTTTGATCTCGGGAATCTTCCGCGGGGTCGCGCTCAGCTGGCGCAACCCCAACCCCACCAGCAGCGGGATGTAGAGCGGTTCCCCGCTCATCTCCCCGCATACGTTCACCTCGAACGGGCGGCGCGACTGTTCCTGGCGCCGTGCGTTTTCCTTTAGGCCCGCTTGCACCACCATCCGGATCAGCCGCAGAACGGCCGGGTCCGTCGGGTTGTACAGGTTTGCCACGTGTTCGTTGTTCCGGTCCGCCGCGAGCGTGTACTGGATCAGGTCGTTCGTCCCGATTGAGAAGAAATCGACCTCCTTCGCCAGCACGTCGGCCATGATCGCGGCGGACGGCACTTCGATCATTGTACCGACCGGCACCACAGATTTGAAGGGGATTCCGGCGTACTCCAAATCCTCTTTCACCTCGTTCAACAGCGTCTTGCACTGCCGGAGTTCGTCCACGGTGCTAATCATCGGGAACATGACGCGCAAATCGCCGTGCAGCGCGGCGCGCAAAATGGCGCGCAGTTGCGTCTTGAACAGGTCGATGTTGCGCAGGCACAGCCGAACGCTGCGGAGGCCGAGGAACGGGTTCTTCTCGCCCGCGACGGCCCCGGACACGCTGGAGAACTTGTCGGCGCCGAGGTCCAGCGTGCGGATCACCACCGGGCGGTTCGGCCCGAGCGTGTGCAGCACCGACGAGTACGCGGCGTAGTGTTCCTCTTCCGTCGGGTGCGACGACTTATTGAGGTAGAGGAACTCCGTGCGGTACAGCCCCACGCCGTCGGCGCCGCGGTCGAGGCAGTGGGCCGCTTCCTGCGACAACTCGATGTTGCCGAGCAACCTAATCGGGACCAGATCGGCGGTGACGGACGGCTTGTCGCGAAGGTGTTCGTAGCGGTCCGGGCGGGCGAGCAACCTCGCGCGCTTCTCCTCGTACCGCGCGAGAGTGTCCTCGTCGGGGTCGATGATGAGGACGCCTTCGCCGCCGTCCACGATGACGGTGTCGCCACCGGACACGTCGGTGAGGAACCGGCCGATCCCCACAACGGCGGGGATTTCGAGCGCGCCGGCGAGGATCGCGGTGTGGCTGGTGTTGCCGCCGCTCTCGGTGGCGAACGCGCGGACACTTCGCGGGCCGAAGTCGGCCGTGTCCGACGGCATCAGGTCGTTCGCCAGCACCACGACCGGTTCGGTCAAGTTGCCGAACGGGTTGGTCGGGTGGCCGAGCAGCGCGGCGAGCACCTGCCGCTCCAGGTCGATGAACTCGGTGGCGCGGCGGCGCGCCTCCGCGGCGCCGTGGTCGCCGAGCCGCCGGCCGAAGTCTTCCAGCCGTTTGACGAAGTCGCGGATGACGCGACTGACTGCGTACTCGGCGGAGTAGTTCTCCGCGCGGATGCGCGACTCGATCTGCGTCCGCACGACGCGGTCTTCGAGCATCGACTGTTGCGCGGCGTAGATGTTGCCCAGCGCCGGACCGAGGCGAACGGTCATGCGTTCGCGGTCGCCGCGCGCGGCGGCGGCGGTTTCATCGAGCGCGTGACCGAGGCGGACAATCTCGCCCTCGACCTGTTCGGGCGCGACGGTGCGGTGGGGTATGAGAACGCCCTCGGTGTCCAGCACGAGGGCCGGACCGATGGCGACGCCCGGGGAGACTCCGATGCCGTACCTGTATTCCATTCGCCGGAACGTCCGGGTGCCCGTTGTTGAGGGAGGGGCGGCGCGCGGTTCGGGCGGAACGCGCGCGTCGGGCCGAACAGGTCAGATCGTGTAGTCCTCGCCGCCGGGCGAAGCCAGCACGTCCGCGAGCGGGTCCACCGCTTTGGACGCGTCCGGCCCATCAACCTCGAGAACCACTTCCGAATCGGGCATCGCCATCAGGCCGATCAAGTCCCAGAGGCTCTTGCCGTCGGCCCGCACTTCGCCGTTCCACACGGTGACGGTGCAGGAGAACTGCCGGGCCGTGCGCGAGAACCGGTCGGCGACGCGCGGGTGAAGGCCGCTCGGGTTGACGATCCGAACTACGCGGCGGAGGACGCCGGCGCCGCCCGTCGTTTCCGCGGCCGGCGGGTCGGTGTCCGGCGGCGCGGGCGGACAGGTGCCCGGCGGGGTCGTGTCCCGCGGTCCCGACCCGTTGCTGCCCGCTCGGCCCGTCATAGTCGCCCCTCGCTCGCGGTGTCCTTTTTCTCCACCTCTCTGTTGCTGCCCTTACCACCCCGGCGCGGCGTTCCCCAGCAGCGCCCAGATTTCCTCGCGCGTCTGACACGCCCGCAGTTGCCGCACGAAGTCGTCGTTGCGCATGGTGCGGACGACCGCTTCGAGGGCGCGGAGGTGGTCGCCCGGCCGGTCCTGCGGCGACACGAGGAGGATGAACACGTACACCGGTTCGCCGTCCAGACTGTCGAACGGCAGCCCGTCGCGGGAGAGCGCGAGGGTGCCGATGAGCCGGTCCGCGGCCGGGTGGCGGGAGTGGGGAATCGCGATGTGCCGGCCGATGCCGGTGGTGCCGAGTTCCTCGCGGCGCAGCACCGCGCGCACGATCTCGTCCACGTCGGTGGCGCGGAAGTGCCCGG
>CANLGS010000680.1 GCA_947490035.1 Gemmataceae bacterium | reverse complement strand
GAAGATCCACAACCGCACGGTCTCGCCGCGATTCACGCCCATCAGATCGACCACGGCCAGTGACGCCAGCGCGCTCAGCGCGAGGCACACGCCCGGCTCGCACGCGACCGTTACCGCCCCCCGCAACTTCTCACGCCACAGCCCCCACGCCATTCGGGGTAACGCCGCGACCGCGATTCCCAGCACCAGCGCGGACGTGAGTATCCCCGTGTTCGAGAGCGTTTCGATCAGGTTGGGAACGAGCCACACATCGTAACTGCGCCCGTGGGTGGCGTTGAAGTGCTTCGCGTCGTGGTACGCGAACGCGAACGCGCTCACGATCTCGTACCCGTAGCGCAGGGCCACAACGCAGTCCGCGGCGAAGAACGCGAGCGGCACCAGCGCGAGGATGGCGACGACGTTCTTCCAGCCGATCGTTTTCTGCGCCCACGCGCGGCCGATCAGCGCCACGAACGTCAGCCCGGTAATCAGCGGCACCGGGTCGAACAGCACGAGCGCGTAGAGCGCGACGCCCAGCGCCGCGAGCCAGCCGGGGTGCCGGCTCGTGAGATACCGGACGAGCAGCCACAGCGGGAGCAGGACGAACGTCGGCGTGACGGAGTTGAGCAGCGGCAGGAAGAACAGCTTCGATGGCAAGAAGAGGTACAGCACGAGCGCCGCGAGTCCGGCCTGCCGGTCCTGGAACAACTCGCGCACGATCGCGTAGGCGAGTACCAAGCCGAGGTTCGACGCGGCGAAGATGAGCCACAGGAGGCCCGGCGGCGTGTCCCACAGGCCGCGGATCGCGTGGTAGAACAGTATCTTCCCCGCCATGTTCGCGCGGACGTGGAAGTGCAGGTGCGGGGCGAGTTCGCGGAAGTCGCGGAGGAACTTCCCCGGCGGTTAGTTGCGCGCCTCGTTGTTGAAGCAGTCCGCCCGACTGCCCACGATGTCCGTGTCCGGGAACGGCGCGAGGCCGCGCATCTCCCGCTGCGCGAATGTACCGGCCACCAGCCACACCGCGACCACGAGCACCGGCCAGCGCTCCACGAACCGGCGCGTGACCACCAGAAGTACCGCCGCTCCGACGGAGAGCATCACTCCCAGGTGAATCGGCCAGTCCACGTTCGCGTTGATGAGCGGGTACACCCACCCGCCCTCGGCCGACCCGTAGTACCTGTCGTTGAGCATCGGCTCGTTGAACATCGGCGCGCGGGCCTCGGGGGGACGGTCGCGTGAGTCCGGCTATCGTATGACCGGCGCGACCGCGAGCCACGTACCCGCCGCGCGGCGCTCACGACGTGACGCGGCCGAGCAGCGCGAGCAGTTGCGCCTTCCCCAACCGGCGGAGCGTTTCGATGTTCCGCAGCGGGATGTTGCCCAGCGCCTCCGGGTCGTCGTTCACGGCACTGACGCTCGCCTCGCGCAGCAGGTGGAGCATCGGGAACGGCGAGCGGTTGGTGTAGTTCTCCACGTCGTCCGGGCGCGTGCCGGCAAACTGGTATCGCGGGTGGAAGCTGGCGATCTGAATCACGCCGCGCAGCCCGAGTTCTTCGATCAGCGTCTCGGCTTCAACCACGAAATCGTTGTAATCGAGGAAGTCGGCGAGCGCGTGCGGGTGAATCAGGAATGCGGTTTCGACCTGTTCGATGGGGGTATCCGCGAGCGCACGGAGTTCGTCCGCGAGCGCCATTCGGAGTGCTTCCGCGTCGCCCGCGTCGGCGACCGTGTACCGGATGAGGGCACCGTCGAACACGCGGCGCGCGAACGGGCAGAGGTTCAGCCCGATCACCACTTCGGCGATCCACTGGCGGGTGTGCGAGATTACCAGTCCTGCGTCCATTGTTGTTCCTCCTTCTCCTATTGTTTAGCGTTCGTCCCGGAGGGGCGAAAGTTCGCCCCTCCGGGACGAACGCTAAACGGGTTTCCTTCCTGCTGCTATAATCAGCACCTCCAGTCACGCCGACCGCTTGAGAGCCACGCCATGATGAACACGACCCTCCGCGACGCCGTGATGCGCGTGCTGCCGCGCGTGAAGACGCCCGCCCAGTACACCGGGGGCGAACTGCACTCCGTCCCGAAAGACCACCGGCAAGTTCGCGGCAAGTTGTGCATGTGCTTCCCCGACGCGTACACGCTCGGGATGAGCCACCACGGGCTGCAAGTCCTCTACACGATCATGAACAACGACCCCCAGTGGGCGTGCGAGCGCGCGTTCACGCCGTGGATGGACTTCGAGGGCGAACTGCGCAAGAACAAACTGCCGCTGTACGGCCTCGAAACGTTCACGCCGCTGTCCGAGTTCGACGTGGTCGGGTTCAGCCTCCAGTACGAGGTGTGCTACACGAACCTGCTCACGATGATCGACCTCGGCGGCATCCCGCACTTCAGCCGCGACCGGCTCGTGAGCGATCCGCTTGTTGTCGCGGGCGGCCCCGGCGCGCAGAACCCGGAGTTGCTTGCGCCGTTCGTTGATCTCTTCGTAATCGGCGACGGCGAGGAGTCGCTGCCGTGGGTGATGGAAAAGTGGATGGCGTTGAAGGAAGTCGCGATTCGGCAAGGCGACTTCAGCCACAAACGCCGTCTGGAGATGCTCGCGGAGTTGGTCGGCAGCACGCGATGGGCATACGCGCCGTGCTTCTACGAATTCGACTACCACACCGACGGCACCATCGCGGCCGTCAACCGCACGCGTTCCGACGTGCCGATGCAGATTGAAAGCTGCACCATCACGCAAGACTTCGACGACATCCCGCTCCCGACGAAGCCGGTGGTGCCGTTCGTGCAGACGCCGCACGACCGCGTCGCGATCGAGATCATGCGCGGCTGCCCGTGGCAGTGCCGGTTCTGTCAGTCCACCGTCATCAAACGGCCTCTGCGCGTGCGCTCGGTGGAAACCATCGTGCAGGCGGCCCTGGAGAGCTACCGCAACACCGGGATGAACGAAATCAGCCTGCTGTCGCTGTCGAGCAGCGACTACCCGCAGTTCGAGGAGTTGGTGAAGCGGATGCACGAGGTGTTCGGGCCTTTGGGAGTGAACGTCTCTTTGCCGAGCCTGCGCGTCAACCACCAACTCCGCAGCGTGCCGCAACTGATGCAGGGCTGGCGCCGCGCCGGCTTAACGCTGGCGCCGGAGGTGGCGCGCGACGACATGCGCACGCAGATTCGCAAGCCGATCAAGAACGACGACCTCATTGAAGGCTGCCGCGAGGCGTTCAAGGCGGGCATGTCGCACGTCAAGCTCTACTTCCTGTGCGGGCTGCCGGGGGAACGCACCGTCGATCTCGACGGTATCGTGGAACTCGCCGAAGCGATCAGCGAAGTTGGGAAGCAGGCGACCGGGCGGCACAAGGAGGTGACCGCGTCGGTGTCGAACT
>CANLGS010000679.1 GCA_947490035.1 Gemmataceae bacterium | reverse complement strand
GGCGAAGCGCCGGCACCCTCTCCCGCAAGGGGAGAGGGACAGAAGAAGTGCCGGCATTGGTCTTTTCATCTCAACACGAGGTTCCACCATGTCACGACGGTTGTTCGCGGTGCCGGTGGCGATTCTCGCCGCGGCGCTGATGACCCTGTGCGCGCCGAGCGCGTTCACGCAGCCCGATAAGGGCGGTCCCGGAGGCAAGGGCTTCGGCGGTCCCGGCGGCCAACAACGGAAGATTGTCGCCGAGTTCGACACGAACAAGGACGGCTGGCTGAACGCCGAAGAACGCAAAGCCGCCCGCGAAGTCGCCAAGAAGGGCGCGAAGGGCGGCTTCGGCGGCAAGGGCGGGTTCGGCAAGGGCGGCGGTGAGGGCGGCAAACCCGGTCCGAAGGTTAGCCCGGCCGACGTGAAGAACTACCCGGACGCGAAGCTCTACGACGGCACCGTGCTCCGCACGATCTTCCTGGAGTTCGAGAACGCCGACTGGGAACAGGAGATGCAGGACTTCCACGGCACCGACGTGGACGTGCCCGCGACCGCCACCGTGGACGGCAAGAAGTACGCGAACGTCGGCGTCCACTTCCGCGGCATGTCGTCGTATATGGGCGTCGGTGCCGGCTCGAAGCGGTCGCTCAACTTGTCGTTCGACATGGCCGACGGCAAGCAGCGGCTTTACGGCTACAAGACGCTCAACCTGCTCAACTCGCACGACGACCCGTCGATGATGAGCACTGTGCTGTATTCGCACATCGCGAACCAATACACCCCGGCGCCGAAGGCGAACTTCGTGAAGGTCGTCATCAACGGCGAGAGTTGGGGCATCTACGGCAGCGTGCAGCAGTTCGACAAGGTGTTCCTGCAAGAGAACTACAAGACGACGAAGGGCACGCGGTGGAAGGTTCGCGGCAGTCCCGGCGGGCGCGGCGGGCTGGAGTACGTCGGCGACAACATCGCCGACTACAAGCGCACCTTTGAAATCAAGTCCGACGACAACGAGGCCGCGTGGAAGGCGCTCGTCAACTTCTGCAAGGTGCTGAACCAGACAGCCCCAGACAAGCTCGAAGAGGCGCTCAAGCCGATCGCGGACGTGGACGGCATCCTGTGGTTTCTCGCGCTCGACGTGGCGCTCATTAATGGCGACGGCTACTGGATGCGGGCGAGCGACTACACCATTTACCTCGACGACAAGGGCAAGTTCCACGTCATCCCGCACGACATGAACGAAGGTTTCCGCCCGGCCGGTGGCGGCCCCGGCGGTGGCGGTCCGGGCGGCTTCCGCGGCCCGCCTCCGGGCGTCATCATGCCGCCGCCGGTTCAGGACACGCTGCAACTGACCGACGCGCAGAAGAAGGAACTGGAAGCGCTTCAGAAGGAGATTGACGCGAAGCTCGAAAAGCTGATGACCGACGACCAGAAGAAGGCGTTCAAGGAACTGAAGGACCGCGCTCCCGGTGGCCCCGGCGGTCCGGGTGGTGGCGGTCGCGGCATGGAACTCGACCCGCTTGTGGGGTTGGACAATACCCGCACGCCGCTCCGCAGCAAGCTCCTCGCGGTGCCGGCGCTGAAGGCCAAGTACCTCGCGAACATGAAGAAGATCGCGGAAGACTCGCTGGACTGGAAGAAGCTGGGTCCGGTGGTGGCGCAGTACCGCAAGTTGATCGAGAAGGAAGTGGAGATCGACACGCGGAAGCTGGACACGTTCGAGGCGTTCAAGCGCAACACGGACGACGCGCTTCCGGCCGGCGGCGGCGTTCGCGGCGGGATGAACCTGCGGGCGTTCGCGGAGCAGCGGCAGAAGTACCTGCTCAACAACGCTGACGTAAAGAAAGCCGGTCAGTAACTCAACTTCGCGTCGCGCACTCGATGCGCGACGCGAGAAGGACTAAACCCGGCTCGCCGGGTTATTCTTTTCCCAAAACCAAATCCACAACCCAACACCCGCGAACGTGCGGCCCTTCGCCGCGGCAGTGGTTCAGCACGTCGTCGTTGTCGCAGCCCGCGTCCTGGAGCGCGTCGGCCAGAATCGGCATCGCGCTGAAGTCACGCGACTCGTACATCCCCCGCGCGAGTGACACCGCGGTGTCAGTCCGCCACGCCGGGGCGAAGGTAACGGGGCGGAATGGGTTCCCGAAGATGTCGCGGAGAATTCCCCTGCCGTCGTAAAAAGTAAATTCGGCGGCAATTCGTAAGGCAGCGGATCGAGCATTTCCCGAGCGGATTAATCTAACGATCGCTTCGATCACACCTGACGGCCGTTGTGTGAAGTCGGGGCGGCAGATTAGACCGTCAGCATACTTCTCCATCGTTTCGAGCATCGTCAGCGATTGGACGTCCTCCCTGACGATGTCTTGTTCTCGACAACAAGCGCACGCGAATAATCGCAACTTGCGAGTTCCTGCTTGATCGCCGAGGAACCCTATCATGGTCTTTAGCGAAACCCAGTGGACTCCCCGCCATTCCGCTTCCGTCATGGCGTGTCCTTCATCTCGGTGAGGCGGTCGCGGGCTTCGCCTTCAACGAACTGCCGCACGCGAGCGTCGTCCGCTTGCGGCAGACCCATCGGCGGGCCGTCGTAGAGGATTTGCTTTTCGTCCGCGCCCAGACGCGACCGCGGGTACAGCATCACGACGCGGCTCGCGCACTTCTCCACGGTGCGGAGTTCGTGCGTCACGATCACCGATGTCACCGGCCGACGCGACCGCGTTTGCAGGATCAACTCGTTAATCACGTCCGTCATGATCGGGTCGAGACCGGTCGTCGGCTCGTCGTAGAGCATCACGTCGGGGTCGAGCGCCAGCGCACGCGCGAGGCCCACACGCTTCCGCATCCCGCCGGACAGCTCCGCCGGCATCTTCGCTTCCACCGTGGCCGGCAACCCGACTTCCAGCACGCGCTCGCGCACCCTCGCCGCGATGTCGGGCGTGCTCATCCCGCCCTTCGCGCGCAGCCCGAACGCGACGTTGTCGAACACGTTCAGGCTGTCGAACAGCGCCGCCTGTTGAAACAGAAACCCGCAGCGAAGCCGCAACTTCGTGAGGTCAAGTTCCGAAAGCTGGTGAATCGACGTGTTCTCGAACAGCACGTCGCCGGTGGTCGGCTTCAGCAGCCCGACGATGAGTTTGAGAAGCACGGTTTTGCCGCAGCCGCTTTCGCCGATCACGCACAGCGTGTCTTGGGGGAAGATGTCGAGGTCGATGCCGTGCAGCACCGATTGCGTGCCGAACGTCATGCTCACGCCGCGAAGCTGCACGATGGGGGCCGACATGATGGCTTTCGGTAGGTGCCGCTTGCCGAGCGGCACGGGCTGACCCGCGTGTGAGCGATACGGAAATCCCCGCAGCAACGGAACTCGCGAAGCCG
>CANLGS010000678.1 GCA_947490035.1 Gemmataceae bacterium | reverse complement strand
CTCACCCGTCCGCGAAGCGCGGCCACCCTCTCCCGCAAGGGGAGAGGGCAAAACCGAAGAACGGACACTCAGCGCTTCTACTTGTTGTTCTTGCCGTAGTTCTGATTCTGTTGTTGGGCCGGGGGCGGCGAAGCCGCGGGCGCCGGCGCCACCGGGGCGGTTCCAGCCGGCGCTGCGGACGCGGCCGGGGGCGCGACCGGCTGCGAGGTGCCGTACACCGGCACCTTCGCCTCTTCCGGCGGCAGGTAGCGCCGGCCGGGGCGCGCACGCGACTCCTCGATCACCCGCAGGAACAGTTCTTCCAGCGTGCTGGACGGGTGGCCGATCGTTTCCATCGTGCCGCCGTGCTTCTTGAACACGGCTTCCAGATCGGCCTTCAGTTCCGGCGACTCCTTCACACTGCTGGCCCGGACTTCCAGGCGTTGCGCGTCTTCGACCAGCGTGGACACCTTGCCGAGCGTTTGCAGGTCGCCGTTATAAAGGATCGCGATCCGGCCGCACACGTCCTGCACGTCTTCGAGCCGGTGCGAACACATCAGTACCGTTTTGCCCTGCTTCCGCAGGTCGAGAATCAGGTCTTTCATCCACCGCGTACCGAGCGGGTCGAGGCCGGATGTGGGTTCGTCGAGGATGACGAGGTCGGGGTCGTTGATGAGCGCCTGCGCCAGCCCGATGCGCTGCCGCATCCCCTTCGAGTATTCCTTCAGAATGCGCTTCTTGTCGGCGCCGAGGCCGACGCGCTCGATGAGTTCGGCGGCGCGGCGTTTCCGCGTGTCGGGGTCGATGTTGAACAACCGGCCGTAGAAGTCGAGGGTTTCTTCGGCGTTGAGGAAGCGGTACAGGTACGACTCTTCCGGCAGGTAGCCGATGCGCTCGTTCTTCTCGACCTTCGCGGCCGGTTCGCCGAACACGAACGCGTCGCCCGATGTCGGGAACAGCAAGCCCAAGAGCAGCTTGATGGTCGTGGTCTTGCCGGACCCGTTGGGTCCGAGCAGCCCGAAGATTTCGCCCTTGTGAATCTTGAGGTCGAGCGCGTTGAGCGCGGTCTTCTTCTTGCGACCCCAGAAGTCGCGGTACACCTTCGTGAGGTTGCGTGTCTCAACGACGAGGTCATCGGCCATTACCTAATCTCCGGGGCCGCCAATGAAGGAACGGCGGCTGCGATCCGATTACGGGCATCAAGTGTGATTACGCACCGGCCCACCGACCGGTTCGCGGGATATGCTAGGAACCCGCCGGTTTGCGGCGAGCCAAACGCGCCCGGTCGCTTCAGTTCGCGGTTGTGCTGAGAGCGGATCAGGCGTCTGAAGCGGCATCGCCTTCGGCCGGCTGTTGGTCGGACGGGGAATACTCCCACTGCACGCCGGGGCCGGCCTTGAGGTAGCGATTGTACGGGGTGAACAGTTCCCAATCGGCCAGGTCGTGAACCGGGTCGGTCGGGTCGTACCGGGGGCGGATCTCGAGGAACGAGCCGTCGCTAAACCGGATGCCGAGTTCGATCCCGCCCGGCCACCCGATGCTGCGGAACGCCCGCGCTTCGATCCACACCACGCACGCGCCGGGGGTGATCGGCGGTCGTGTTTCCAGTTCCTGAACCGTGATCGGAACGACACCGGGTCCGGGCGCGAGGTCATCGCCGGCGACATACGAGGCCAGCGGAACCGACTTCGCGACCCAGACCGACGCGCGGAGGGTTAACACGTATGTCCCTTCGGTCAGCCGGCGCCCGCGGAACGGCGGCAGTTCGACCTCGTCGCCGAAGTGCAGGGTGAGTTCGTTGCCGTAGCTCTCGCGGGCGAACAGGAACGGCTCGCCCATGAGTTGGAACAGGTACGGCCGCAGCCCGCGGATGTCGTCGCGCGTGCGCGGGGCCGTGCCACGAAAGTCTACCGTCGCGACCATGTCGTTCCTCACTCCCCG
Organism: Gemmataceae bacterium; assembly: GCA_947490035.1. Lineage (GTDB taxonomy): Bacteria > Planctomycetota > Planctomycetia > Gemmatales > Gemmataceae > Gemmata. The sequence continues at coordinate 1,440 of CANLGS010000678.1, read as the reverse complement.
GTCATGAATTCGCTCGCCACCGCGTCCAACTCGTCCCAGGTAAAATCGCCCCGGTCGTTCGCCGTCCCGCCTTCGCTGGCTGCTTTCAAGTCGTGCAGGAGACGCCGGAACCGCCGCTCCTGTTCGGGCGTCATCCGGTGCCGTCGGCACATGGCATCGACTTGCCGGAGGTCGTCCTTCCTGGGCACAGCAGCGCTCACGAGATGGGTGGGAAGGTTATCAGCATCTTACCAGCCGAGCGCCGTGCGGTGAGGCACGGCCACGCGGAATCTCATTTCACTTCTTCTCACCACGAAGTTCGATGATCGCGTCCCCGAACGCGCGGCCCATCTTGAGCGTCGTCTTCGCGCTGCCGAGATAGTGGTACGGGAAGTCGCTCCCCACCTTGTTCCACTCGTCGATGTTCTCGCGCCAACCCTTTTTGAACACCGCTTCCGCGTCGGTGTCCCAGAACGCGTCCGTCTTCACCAGCGCCACGTTACCCTTGAACTCCTCCACCTTCATCACGTCCGCTTGCGCGTCCTTGAACTTCTTCACCCCCGCGCTCGGGGTCAGCCCGTCCACGCCCATCTGCCCGATCACGAACGGCAGTTTCGGCGACTTGAAATCCTTCCGCACTTCGCGGATGAAGTGCGTGAGGTTCGCGGTGTACTCGGCGGTCGCGTCGGCGTTAATCATGTCGTTCCACCCCTGCAACCACACGAACCCGGCGATCTCGTACCCCTGACCCTTGTAGTCGGGGAAGTGCTTCTTGAGGTCCGCGAGCGTGCCGTTGACCTCCGCGAGCATCTCGCGGTACGACGCCCCGAACGGCTTCTTCACGTCGTCGAGCGTCGCGTTCTCCTTGCCCTTCTGCTTCTTCAGATCGGCGAGCATCTTCTCCAGCAGCGCGTCGGCCGGCAGACCGGCGGACGGCGGGCGGAAGTCGCGCGCAAGGCTGCGCCCGCCCCACGCGGTCTTGATGAGCAGCACCGGCTCGTCGTAGCGGTCTCCGACCACCGCGCCGAACTCCAACTCCGGCCCGATGCACTTCGGCGAACCGTACCCGACGGTGAGCTTTCCTTTCCGGTCGAGGAACTTGATCCACACGTCGTCGCGTTCGAGCCACTTCCCGTCCTTCTGCCAGTGCTTGAAGAGGTCGCGCGTGGCCGGTTGTGCCGCCTGGTAATCGACCAGCGACATCTTCGCCTTGCCCTCCATCTTCGACTGCCCGGCAAGAATGAACACCTTCACCGGCTTCGGCGGGTCCGCGGCGAAGAGGCCCGCGGGCGAACCCAGAACCAGAAACAAGGCGAGCAGCGTTCGCATGGGTGGAACCTCAGTTCTTCGCCCTGAAGGGGCGTTGGATGATAGCCTAGCCCGGATTATTCAGTAGCGGGTGTCTGACAGTCGTTTCTCGTCTTCATGAGCGTGTTCCGGGCGGCTTAAGTGCCCTTTCGG
>CANLGS010000677.1 GCA_947490035.1 Gemmataceae bacterium | reverse complement strand
GGGATCAGGTCGCTGAACTCCTCCGCGATCTCGCCGCGCGTGCGCCCGGGCGCGCCGCGATATGCGAGCAACAACTGCTCCGCGAGCGCGACGAGAGTCTCGTCGCCCGGCTCGACGTACATCGGGACGAGCTTGTTCTTCGCGTGCCGCACGCGAACCATCTTGCCTGTCAGCATGTTGGCGAACCCCGGCCGCAAGGCCGGGGGCGAGGAGGTTGGACCGACAAACCCCCGGCCTTGCGGCCGGGGTTCGCCTACTGGAATGCCCGGTGTTGCCGCCTTCGATCCGACACGAACTCTTCGGCGGTGTTGCGCGCGATCACCTCGTACAGAATCGCCTGCTTGTCGGCGTACTTCCGCAAGATGCGGCCGAGGCGCTGCACGTTCTCCGTCGCGCTGCCGGTGCCCGATAGCACGATCCCCACACCCGCCGCGGGCACGTCAACACCCTCGTTCAGCACCTGGCAGGTGACCACCGCGTTGAAGGCGCCCGTGTGGAAGTTCGCGAGGATCGCTTTGCGCTCCTTCGGCTTGGTCTGGTTGGTCATCGCCGGGATCAGGTAGCGGCGGGCGATCTCGTACACGGTCGCGTTGTCCGCGGTGAAGATCAAGACGCGGTCGTTGGCGTGCCGCACGAGCAGGTCTTCGAGCAACTTGAACTTGCCGCTCGCGGCCTGGATGATCCGCTTCTGCTCGCGGAACGCGCGCATCGCCTTCCAGCCTTCGGGCGTCTTGCTCGCCTCGAAGAGGAAGCGGCGGAAGCCGTCCATGCCGCTCATGTTGATGCCGCGATCGGCCGCGAACTTCTTGTACTCCTCGCGGCAGTTGCGGTAGGTTTCTTCTTCCTCTCTGGTGAGGTCGATGAAGACCTTGCGCGCCTCGTAGGGCGCGAGGAACTCGCCCGCAACGTCGGTGATGTCGAGCCGGTAGGAGATGTCGCCGATCAGTTGCGGGAACATCTGCTCGCCGCCGTCGGCGCGGTCCGGGGTGGCCGTCAGGCCGATGCGGAACGGCGCCAGGCTCGCGTGCGCCGCTTCGCTGAATGTCGCGCCCGGAAGGTGGTGGCACTCGTCGAAGATCACCAGCCCGTAGCGGTTCGCCCACCGTTCGAGGTGGATGTACGCCGAGTCGTAGGTGGTCACCGTGAGCGGCTTGTAGTTGAACTCGCCGGCGCCCACCATGCCCACTTCCACGCCGAACGATTGCTCCATCTCGCGCGCCCACTGCACCATGAGGTCGATCTTCGGCGTGACGACGATGGTGGGGCGGCCGACCTTCTCCATGCACAAGAACGCGACGAACGTCTTGCCGGTGCCGGTCGGCATCACGATCACGCCGCGGCGCCCGGATTTCATCCAGGCGTTCACGGCGTCGGTCTGGTACGGGCGGGCGGTGCGCTCGGCGTTCAGCTTCCACCCGGCCGGCTCGTTCGCCCAGCCGCGCGCGGTGTCTTCGTAAGGAATTTTGTCGCGGATGAGTTGTTCGACGATGGCGCGGTAGAACCGGCCCTGCGCGCGGTGCGCGGAGGTGCGCGGGTCGAACAGTACACCGGGCAGCGTGCTGAACACGAAACCCGGCGGGCCGCCGGTCACGGTCACGGTGCCGCGGTCGTATCCGAGGAGGACGGCAGATTCGCTCATGTCGTGGATTATGACGCGGCGAACGCCGGTTGCCTAGCGAAGCCGTGCGTTTTGGTAGGTGCCGCTTGCCGAGCGGCACGGGCTAGCCCGCGTGTGAGCGACACGGACGGTCCCGAAGCGATTCGCGTTGGACAGCCGTGCCGCTCGGCTCGCGGCACCTACCGAAACGCGCGGCTTCGCAAGTGCTGTCGCTGCGGGGCGTTCGTGCCGCTTGCCGAGCGGCACCTACCGTGGCGCTCACTGCGGGATGTACGAGAGCAGGTAGAACAGGAGCGAGACGCACACCACGCCCAGGAACATGAGCATCCACGCCTGAAACACCCAGGCGTAGATGCGGCGGTACGGCGGGGCCGGTTCGGGTGCGGTGTTCGCCGGCGGTTGTTGCTTTGCAGGCTGGTTCATCGGATTCCCCTCGTGCGACGGACACAACATATCGTCGGCTTTTTAACGCCGTTCTTGCAGTCGCGTTGGCCGGACGGTGTGGTTCGCGCGGTAACGGGCGTGATTTGTCGCCCCCGGTCGGGCGTTCGCGAGCTACAATTGGGAGAATCGAACCTTTCGGCACTCGCGCCGGCACTCGACCACGGCAATGCCAGCAACGGACGCGCGGAATGCAACTCGACACGGCCGAAGACTTGGTTCAAGCGCTGCACGTCAGCGGACTGTTCACTCCCGAACAGTTCGCGGTCTTGGCGCGCGACCTGTCCGCGTTCGGTCCGGACGTGCAGGGCGGGATGCGGTACCTCCTCAAGCGCGCCCGCGTCACCCACTACCAACTGGGGAAGGTCATCCGGGGCAAGGCCGCGGACCTGTTCATCGGCCCCTACGTCGTCCTCGACAAGCTCGGCGAAGGCGGCATGGGCAAGGTGTTTCGCGCGCGGCACACGCGCCTCGACCGCACCGTCGCGCTGAAGGTGATTCGGCCGTCGCTGGTGAGCAACCCGACCGTCCGCGGGCGGTACGCGCGCGAGGTCGAAGCCACCGGCAAACTCGACCACCCGAACATCGTCCGCGTGGACGACGCCGGCGAGGCCGACGGCAAGTTTTATATGGCGATGGAGTTCATCGACGGCATCGACCTGGACCGGATGATGCGCGACCACCGGCCGCTGGAGGTCGTGGAGGCGTGCGAGTACACGCGCCAGGCCGCGCTCGGCTTGCAGCACGCCCACGAAGCCGGCATCGTCCACCGCGACATCAAGCCGAGTAACATCGTCGTCGCCGGGGAGCGGCACCTGCCGCAGGCGACCGAACCTGCCGCGGTGAAGGTTCTGGACCTGGGTCTGGCCCGCGCGATCGACCCCGACGACATGGTCGCGCCCGACCTGACGCGCGACCACACGGTCGTCGGCACGCCCGACTACATGGCCCCGGAGCAGGCCAAGAATTCGAAGGCCGTGGACGCGCGGGCCGACATCTATTCGCTCGGTTGCACGCTGTACTTCCTGCTGACCGGGCAGGCGCCGTTTCCGACCGGAAACGCGCTCCAGAAGCTGATGGCCCACCAACTCGAGCAGCCCGCGCCGCTCCAGGGTTTGCGCCCCGGCGTTACGGCTGCTGTCGCCGAAATCGTCGCGCGGGCGATGGCCAAGAAGCCGGACGACCGGTTCGCCACCGCCGGCGAACTGGCGGCGGCGCTGGACCTGCACGCCCGCTACCCGGACGAGTCCGCGGCGGTATCCGTCGTCTCGGTCCCCAGTCGCGCCGCGCCCGCGTCCCCGTCG
>CANLGS010000676.1 GCA_947490035.1 Gemmataceae bacterium | reverse complement strand
TACTCGCGGGCGTCGTGACCGCGGTGCCGGTCGCGTCGGCCGGCGACCCGGTGATCTCGGCGCCGCGCGACCTCGTGCGCATGCCGAAGGCCGATCTGGAGGCGCTGTACCTCGCGTCGCCGCCGGCGCCACCGCCGAGCGGGTTCCTGCCGGGGAAGGCGATCAAGAACCCCGGTTCGCGCTTCACCGCGGCAAACGCGCGCCTCACCGGACTCGTGTGGCAGGGCAAAATCTTCCGCGACGACGGCACCATGATTAACCGCGTGTTCGGCGTCGGGAAGGCGATCCCCGCCAACGTGTACCACGGCGAAAGCCTGATCGACGGGCAGCCGTCGCTCATCCTCGATTACTCCGGCTCGAAGCTGTGGCCGGACGTGCGCGACGAGATTCGCGAAGTGTCGCCGGGACTGTACCTCGGCGTGATGTACAAGGGCCGCCCGAACGCGCGGCAGAAGATGTTCTTCACGCTTGACGCGCGGCGGTAGGATATTCCGCGCTTACAAGTCCAAATAGATTCTCAGGGCGAAGCCGATTTTCGCCACGCGTTCGGCCGAAATGAACCCGGCCGGGTGTTCGGGAAACCGGCTCGGATCGAGCGCGCGGGACTGCGTTGCGAGGACAACCAAATCGATCGGGTAGCCGGATTGCTCCGCCGTCACCAGACCCGGCTTCGCCTCTCCCGCCGTTGCCGCGATGGCCGGAACGACCGCGACCAGTAGCGGCCTCTCGTTCGCGAGGTCGTTGGAGATCACGACGACCGGACAGACGCCGCCCATCTCGCTGCCGACGGCCGGGCCCAAATCAACGTCGTAGATTTCACCCCGCTTCACGCTCGGCGCCCTCCACACGACCCGCCTGCGTTTGCCGCTGGGCGTGCCCATTCGCCAGTTCGGCAATCTCGCGCTGGATCGCGTCGTGATCGGCGAAATGCGTTTTGCGAATGCCGCTGAGGACCAACTCGACCAAATAGAACTGGTTTGCCGGTGGGAGTTGGGCGATTCGCTGGTAGAGTTCAAACACTTCGTTGAATTCTTGCATCGTTGGTTCTCCTTACACGTCGCGTCGGCTGAAGCCGACCAGACCCACGGCCGCCGCGACCGCGCACAGCACGAACGACACCGTCAGTAGTTGCGTCAGCATCGCGGGGTCGTACTGACCTTGAAGCACGAACTTCAGCCGGGCCAACTGCCGCTCCGGGGACGGCCACGGCTCCGGCATCAGCGTCAGCAGGAAGCCGGCCCCGTACAGCACCAGCCAGAACACCGTGATGCCCAGCATCGCGCTGTTCGCCAAAGCGCCGATGGTCACGCCCCAAGAAACGATGACCGCGAACACCGCGCACACGGCCAGCACCGCCGCGAGCGACCCGCCGAGCGACAGGTCGGATTGCGAATCGTCCTTGAACAGGAAGTAGCTCGCCACGACCACGCCGAGCGCGAGCGTCGCGAACGCGCCTGTGACGACCACCAGCCGGGCGTGCCACTTCGCGAGGAAGTACTGGTAGCGGCTGATGCCGCGGCTCAACACCGAGTCGGCCACTGTGCCGCGCTCGGAGCTGACCGCCGACACCGATAGCACCACCACCAGCGCGAGGCTGCCGAGGATCATGAGGCGGAAGAGGTCGCCGGTCTGGGCCGCGGCGCTCTGGAACATGCCGGCTTCCTTGTGCAGCCCGACGCGGTACAGCAGCAGCCCGGCCGCCGCGAGTACCGTCGCCAGCACCCACAACCGGAACACCCAACTGCGCGCGGTCTGGCGCAGGTCCGTCTGGAACACCGCCCAGTACGGCAGGAACTTGTTGAACCGCACCACGACGACCGGCGGCGACGCTTCCATTTTCGCCCGTCCTTTGTCTTTCGCCATTGGTCATTCGTCCTTCGTCATCGGTCACCGGTGCGGAACAAGGTGCGGGGATAACTGACACGCCTTCACCCGCTCCCTGACGGTCGCGGTTCGCTCGGATTGGTTAGCCCACCCGCTCCCTGACGGTCGCGGTTCACCAATCCGGGTGAACCGCGACCGTCAGGGAGCGGGTGGGCTAACGCCAACCGGAACGCGGAAATAACTACGCGGCTTCCACGTCCTTGTACAAACGCGCGAAGCCGCGGCTCTCTTCCTTCTCAACCAAGTCGAGATACGCTTGCTCCGTTTGCATCCCGACGCTGCGCAGTGTAATAAGCGATATCTTGTGGTCCGCGAGCGCCTGGAATATCTGAGCCAACACCAGCGCGTTGGGCGTCTCGTCGCCGAGCTTGATTTCCAGCCGGCGGAGCCGCAACACGGAGTAAGTTACGTCCTTCATCGCGCGAACGGCCTGCACGCACTTCGTGATCGACTTCTGCTCGCCGTCTAAATCGAGTTCGTAGTGATTCTTGCGGATGCGGCCTTTAAGGTCTTGTAGACTGCCGTGAAATATCATCTGGCCTTTATTGAGAACGCAGGCGTGATTACACACCTCGTCAACGTCGCTCAAGTTGTGGCTGCTGATGATGAGCGTCTTTTCCGCCGCGAGCGACTTGATGAGTTCCAACATGGACCGCCGGGCTTCGATGTCGAGGCCGTGCGTGGGTTCGTCCCAGATCAACAGATCGGGGTCGTTGAGGAGGCTGGCCGCGACCGCGAGCCGGGCCGTCATGCCGGGCGTGAAGTGCGCGATGGATTCGCCGGAGTGCGGCAGCAAGTCCACCGCGCGGATGAGCGTCGCGAGCCGCGGCTTCCGCACGTCCGCGGGTATTCCAAACAGTCTGGCGATGTAGTCCAGGTAGACGATGGGCGTCATGCCCTTGGGGAACTGCGGGTTCGTGGGTATGTACCCGATGCGGCGGCGCAGGTCGGCCGCGTTCGGCGACATCTTGCTCTTGAACACCTTCGCCCACCCCGCCGTGGGGCGGTGCAGGCCGAGGATCAGCCGCAGGAACGTGGTCTTGCCCGCGCCGTTCGGTCCCAGCAGGCCGAGGACGCACCCCGGCTCGATGGACAGGGACACGTCGTTGAGCGCGATCTGCCGGTTCTGGTAGATCTTCGTCAGGTGTTGAGTCTCGACAACCAACTCGGTCGCGTCGTCCGCCACGGTCGCCTCCCCGCGAACAATTTTCTCCACATACAGCGCGTATATCCGCGGGGGTTTAACGAATCCAGGGCAGTTGTAAAAGCGACAAGGGCGGCGTTGCGGGATGTAACGGCGAAGCGGTGGGGTTGAGGTGGTGAGGGAGGTTGGGAGGGGAAAAGTGTCTTGGCGAGCGGGGGGCGTAAGCCTACTGATTTGGGCGTAACCGGTCGGGCTCTCTGGATGAAGTCGTGTCCTGACAAGGACATGGGCAGATCGACGGTGACGAAACAGCCTTCCTGGCGGAGAACATGGGT
>CANLGS010000675.1 GCA_947490035.1 Gemmataceae bacterium | reverse complement strand
GCCGCACCGCCGCGTCAAACCACGAAACCTACACAAACCACAAAGCCTTGCCACCTGATGAAATGTTGGATGCGAGTTGTGGCACTAGCCCGTGCCGCTCGGCAAGCGGCACCTACCAAGACGGCTTCGCGAGTGCTGTCGCTTTGGGACTGTGCGTGCAGCTCACCTGCGGGCTAGCCCGTGCCGCTCGGCAAGCGGCACCTACCAAGAATCACTCCTTCGGCACCGGCAGCACCGCGTCGATGACGTGCATAACGCCGTTGCTGCACCCGATGTCGGCGGTCACCACCTTTACCCCGCCGACGAGCAACCCGTCCTTCGTGTCCTCGACCTTCAGCACGTTCCCGTGGACCGTCTTCAGTTCCATTCCGTTGAGCTTCTTCAGGTCCGCGGCGGTGTACTTCCCCATCACGAGGTGCGAGCGGATCAGCCGCTGCACGACCTCTTTCTTGGTCGCAATCGCGCCGATGGTCGCGTCGTCCAGTTTCTTGAACGCGGCGTCGGTCGGTGCGAACAGCGTGTACGGCCCCGCGGCTTTCAGGGTCGCGACCTCGCCCGCTTCCTTCGCCGCGATCGTGAGAACGGCGTGTTCCTTCCCCGCCGCGAGCGTGGTGTAAATCGAGACGGGTTCGGCGGTGCGCGCCGGCATCACAATGCCCAGAACCGCGGCGAGCGTGGCGGCGGTGACGAGCTTGAGTTTCATGCGAGATTCTCTTGTGGCACAGGCTTTCCAGCCTGTGCGATTTCTGGTGCGGCTCAAAGCACAGGCTGGAAAGCCTGTGCCACAAGATAGAGCCATGATAGAATACCCGTGTACACCACCGACCACAAGCGGCGAACCACCCAAACATGAGTCGCACACCCAGGGACGGGCGCACGCAACCGCGGCTGTTCGCGGACGACTTCGACGGGTTCGGGCCGAGCCGGTTCCGCCCGACCGACGAAGTCGCGCCCGTTTTCGAGGTTCGCGGGAAGCGCGTCAGCAAACTGAAACGCGGCACGAAGAAGAACGCCCCGAAGGCGCCCGGCGTGTACGGGATGCTCGACGGCCGCGGTCGCCTCATCTACGTCGGCAAGGCGAAGAACCTGCGCTGCCGGCTGCTGTGCTACTTCCGCGAGAACAGCCGCGACCCGAAGGCCGGCAAGATCATCCAACAGACGAGGCGCCTCGTATGGGAGCAGACCGGCGACGAGTTCGCCGCGCTCTTGCGCGAACTGGAACTCATCCAGCGGCTGCGGCCCCGGTACAACGTCCTCGGCGTGCCGGGGCTTCAGCGGCACCACTACATCTGCGTGGGCAAGTCGCCCGCCCCTTACGTGTACGTCACGCAGAAGCCGACCGGCAAGGAACTCGGCACCTACGGACCGTTCGTGAAGTGGTACAAGTCCGACGACGCGGCCCGCCGGCTGAACGACCTGTTCAAGCTCCGCGACTGCCCGCAGACGGTGCCGCTGTCGTTCGCGGAGCAGGGGGAATTATTCGACCCGGACCGCGGCGCGAAGTGTCTGCGCTTCGAGTTGGGCACCTGCTCCGGGCCGTGCGTCGGCGCGTGTACGCGTAAAGACTACGCCGCCGGCGCGCGGAACGTGAAGGCGTTCCTCGACGGCCGAAACCGCTCGATCCTGCACACGCTCCAGGCGCAGATGGAAGCGGCATCGTCCGAACTGCGCTTCGAGCAGGCGACCTCTCTTCGCGACAAGCTGCAATCGCTTCAGTGGCTCGACGACCGGTTGAGCCTGTTGCGAACCGCGCGCGACCGGAACTCGTTCGTGTACCCGCTCGCGGGCGCCGACGGCCAGACGCGGTGGTATCTGATCCATCGCGGCGAGGTGCAGGCGGTCGCGTTCCCGCCGGACGCGGAATCGGCGTCGCGTGTGCGCGAACTGCTCGCGACGACGTTCGCGGATCACCCCGCTCCGGCGGTGCTTTCGGACGTGGCGGTGGACAGCGTGCTGCTGGTGGCGGGGTGGTTCCGCAGGTACGCCGACGAGCGCGCGAAACTGCTCCCGCGGGCGAAGGCTGAAGCCGCGTGCGCGCCGGAGTAGGTGCCGCTTGCCGAGCGGCACGGTTGCCCGACTCGCATCGCTTCCCGGATGTCCGTATCGCTTCCACGCGGGCTATCCCGTGCCGCTCGGCAAGCGGCAACTACCAAGAGGCACCAATGACCGACGCCGAACCGCAACTTCAACCGCCCGGCGCGGGGCTGCCGCGTGCGGAACTGTTCTTCTCGCGACTCGGCTTCCGGCTCGCGACGCCGTTCCTGTCGCGCCAACGCGCGAGCCGGTGGGTCCGTAGCGAAGCGGACCGGATGCTCGCGCGGGTGCGCACCTTGGCGCCCGCGGACGCCGCCCGCCGGGTACTCGTCCCACGCCTCTCCGGGCTTGAGGACAGTAGCCGCTACTGGTCGGCGCTGATGACGCTCGAACACTTCGTCATCGTAAACACGGCGGTCGCGGGGATCATCGAGGCGCTGGCCGCGGGGCGCGCGTTGCCCGTCGTGGTTTCCACCGCCGACGTGAAGCCGAGCGCGACGGCCGACGCGTCGATGGTCGCGCGGTTCGAGGCCGCGACGAACGACTACCTCGCGCGCGTGGGCGCGCTCCCCGATCTGCGGTCGAAGGTGACGCACCGGCACCCGTGGTTCGGCGAACTGACCGCGCTCGGCTGGCACCGGCTCTCGCCGCTTCACCACCGCATCCACCGCCGGCAGATCGAACGCATCATTCGCGGGCTGAAGCGCGAGCCGGTTCGCGTTTGACTCACACCTTGCTGACATACTGGGTCGGTGTTGTATGATGGAATTGCGCCTGCCCAGCGCTCGGAGGTTGACAGATGGGAGTCCCGACGGGAGAAGTCGTCGCGCGGCCGATGGTCGCCCGCGCGTGCGGGTGTTTGCGCGAGTTTCAACACTACGCGGTGGACCGGTACCGGGCGCAGCGGCTGGCGAAGTTCCAGAAGACCCGCTGCGAGGTGTGCGTCGAGAAACTGAACACCGAGCAGCGCCAGGCCGCCGCGGTCGTGCCGAAGAAGGGCGAGGCGTTCCGACTGTTGCCCGAAGCCGCGCAGTTCGCGCTGACGCGTAAGGCCGACGCCAGTTGGACCGGCAAGTTGTCCGCCAACGGCCAGACGGTCGAGGCGGAGGGCGACGGGCCGCACGGCCTGACGCTGGCACTGGCCCGCGCGTGGCTGTCCGCGAACGGCATCACCGCGCCCGCCGAAGAGGGCGAGAAGCCCGCGGCGCCCGCGCCGACGGGGGCCGCGAAGCACCCGGCGCCGAAGCCGCCGCCGCCGTCGGCGCGGCCGAGCCTGAGCAACCTCCCGAAGAAACCGGGGTGATGGTTCCGCCGGCACGATGCCGGGCAGCGG
>CANLGS010000674.1 GCA_947490035.1 Gemmataceae bacterium | reverse complement strand
GGCACGCGGTCGAACAGTTCCACCAGCAGCGCAGCGGACATGGCGCGGTCCTCGGCACGTCTGTAGCACAGGTGCTCTCCGCCCTGTGCTACAGACGACGGCCCTCCGGGCGAAGACAGAAGACCGCGGGTTTCTTGTCTTCGCCCGGAGGGCCGTCGTCTGTAGCACAGGGCGGAGAGCACCTGTGTGGTTGGGTGTGCTTACTTCAGCGTCTTCACGAACTCGATCACTTCCTTCGGGTGGCTCGCCGGCGTCACCTTGTCGTAAATCTTGGCGATCTTCCCTTCCTTATCGACCACGAACGTCACGCGCTTCGGGGTCGTGCCGCCGGCCTTGCCGAGGATGCCGAGTTCCTTGATGAGCTTCTGCTCGGTGTCGCACAGCAGCGCCATCGGCAGTTCGTTCTTGTCGATGAACTGCTGCTGCAACTTCATGTCGTCGCCGCTGGCGCCGAGGACGACCACGTCCTTCGGGAAGTCCTTGTCCTTCATCAGGTCGCGGAACCCGCACGACTCGACGGTGCAGCCGCCGGTCAGCGCCTTCGGGTAGAAGAAGACGACGACCGTCTTGCCCTTCAGGTCGGCGATGGAAACGGTCTTCGCGTCCTTCTTGACCTTGTCGATTTGGGCCGCGGTCAGCGCGACCGCGGGGAACTTGTCGCCGACCTTCACGTTGAGCGTGGTGTCGTCGGCGCCGGCGACGGCCGTGGCCAGCAGGCAGGCGACCGCGACGGCGGCGGTCCGGGCAGCGAAACGGAACATGATGCCTCCAGGGAGTCGGAACGAGAGAAGAGACGTTCGGCGGGACGGCGCCATTCTACGCGGAGAGTGGGCAGTGGATAGTGGGCAGTGGGCAGTGGGCAGAGGAGACAGAGACCTCGCGCGTTTTCAGTGTCCTCTGTTCCCTGTTCTCTGTCCTCTGGTTTCTGTCTCCACTGCCCACTGCCCACTATCCACTGCCCACTGCGATATTACCCGTTGACGACGTTAGGACGACGGGTTAAGAGTTATGTGTTAAGGGTTGCGCGGAATGGGTCGCGGGTGCGGCCCTCGCGCAACTTCCCACTGGTCACAGGAGTCACGGCAATCCCACCATTCGACCGCAGCAACGCGCCCCGCGGACCGGAAGGACCGCGCATGAACGAGCGCATCCGCGTCCCCCAGATTCGACTGATCGGCGCCGAGGGTGAACCGCTCGGCATCATCGCCACGACGCAGGCGCTGGAAATGGCGCGCGGGGCCGGCCTCGACCTCGTCGAGGTGGCCGACCGGGAAAAGCCCCCGGTGTGCAAGATCATGGACTTCGGCAAGTTCAAGTACGCCCAGTCCAAGAAGAGCCACCAGAAGACCCACCAGCAGAAGCTCAAGGAAATCCGCGTCCGCCCGAAGACCGGCGACCACGACATCCAGACGAAGATCAACCAGGCGCGCCAGTTCCTCGAACACAACGACAAGGTGCAGGTGAACGTGCTGTTCCGCGGACGCGAGATGCAGCACATCGAGGAAGGCCAGCGGGTGATGAACCAGGTTCTCGAAGCGCTCGTCAACGACTGCAAACTGGAAATGCCGGCGAAGATGGAAGGCAAGCGCATGGTCGCGCTGCTGGCGCCGAAGTCGAGCACCCCGGAGAAGGGCGGCGGTGGCGCGCCCAAGCCCCGGCCCAAACCCAAGCCGGCGGTGATCGACCCGAACGCGCCGCCGAAGCCCGTTGCGCCGCCTGCCGCCGTGACCGCGCCGCCCGCCGCGAAGCCGCCGGCCCCGCCGAAGGCGTGAGAGCGCTTCTTGGCGAGCGGGGGGCGTAAGCCCCCTGATACTTTCCCAGCGCCATTTGCAACGCGAAGCATCAGGGGGCTTACGCCCCCCGCTCGCCAAGAACGCTACCCGCCGTGGCGGAGCGAGTGCCACGTCCGCACCGCCCAGTCGCGGTCGGACTCGCTATCGCTGTACACGTTGCACACGGCCAACTGGCCCGGCGCGCCGGTGACGCTGCTCAGCCGCCACAGCGTGCGGCCGTCTTCTTCCACCGGGCCGAACACGGCCTCCCCGCGCAGCCCGTCGCGGTCGAACGACGGGAGCGGGTTGCCTTCGGGCAGGCTCTTGCGCCCGACCTCGGCCGCCTCGCTTGCCGTCGGCGCCCGGCCGCCCGGCTTGGTGAACCGCAGCGGGTGGAACCACACCGTCCGCGTCCGGTCCCACGCGGTCCACGTGCGGTCCTCGTTCCGCTCGCGGGCCAACTCGCCCGGCACTTCCACCGACCACCCGCCCTCCAGCGCGACGCGCACCGGATACCGCCGGTACCCGATCCGCCCTTTCTCGGTCTCGGCCGTTTCCGCCACCGGCCCCATGTGCTTCCACAACTCGATGCCCAGCCCCTCGTCGTTGGGCGTGACGCAGTAACCGTCCTCGTCGCCGGCGATGGCGGTGAGCAGTTCCAGCCACTCGGCCCACGGCAACTCGGCGGCCGGGTCGAGCTTGAACGCACTCGCGAGGTCGTTGGCGATCCCGTCGGCCAGTTCGCCCTCGGCCTCGGACAGCGGCGGGCGCCAGAAGAAGTCGCACCACAGCCGGACGAGCGCGCGGCCGCGATAGAACGCGGGATCGAGGTCCGGGTTCCACCACGCGAAGAAGTCGCGCCCCTTCGCCGGGTCGGACGCGACTTCCGCGAGCCACGCGCGCGACCGCGGCCCGAGCGGAGTGAGTACCTCCGCCGGGTACGTGAACCCGTGACCGGCGGGCAAGCCAACGGCGGCTTCACCCTTCGCGCATTCGTCCGCGAGCCAGCGGAGGAAGTGCCGCTCGCACGCGCCGCGGTCTTTCGTGCGGAAGTAGCCGGTGGGGTCGTCGCAGTCGTCGGCGATCCACGCGAACTCGAACTCGTCGGCCATCTGCCGGAACAGTTCGCACAGGTGGATGTGGTAGCCGGGGCCGGCCGGTGATGTGGTCGCGGTGACGCGCAACTTGCCGCCGGCGCCGAGCCGCACCTCCGCGGCCGGCGACGCGGGGTGCAGTGCGACCAGGAGTACGGGCTTCTCGTCGCCGTCGCGCACGACGTGCGCGTCGAGGACGGCGTCGCCGACGCCCTCGAACCAGACGGCGGCGCGGGCCAGCCAGTCGCGGGCTTCGGTGCGCGAGAGCCGCTCCGCCAGGTCGAGTTGACCGGTAAGGGACAGAACGATCGACATGCGGGCAGGCCCGCCCCGTCGTGGTGATGAGAGGATTCCTTCGCCCCGTCAGTGTACGAAGGTTCCCGCCGCGGGGAAGGTGCGTCTCGCCCCAAAGAAGAGGAGCCGCAGACGACGCAGACGGACGCAGATCAAGACCAAGACGGAAGAGTGTTTTTAAAGAACTCTTGTCTGCGGTCTTGATCTGC
>CANLGS010000673.1 GCA_947490035.1 Gemmataceae bacterium | reverse complement strand
CTCCACGGCCCCCGCGGGCTGGGCGGCGTTACGTTCCCGTCGGCAACGCGCCACACGCTCCACCCGGCCGACAAGCTGCTGTGCGAACTCGCGCACGAACACCGGCGACAAGTTACCGTCATCAACCTCGGCCCGCTCACGACGCTCGCCGCCGCGCTCGACCGCGACCCGACGCTGGCCGCGGTTCTCGATCAGACGGTTATCATCGGCGGCTGCTGGCGCGAACCGGGCAACGCCGGGCCGGTGGCCGAGTTCCACATGCACCTCGACCCCGACGCGGCCCATCGCGTGTTCGCCGCCGAACTCAACCCGCTGCTCATCACGCTCGATTCCACGCGCAAGTTAATCTTCTCCCCGCGTGATCTCCTTGATCTGCCGAACCCGGATTCGCGGACGTGCCAGTTCCTGCGCAAGATCGTCCCGTTCGGCATCCGCGCGAGTTCCAACCTGTACGGCATCGAAGGTTTCCACTTGAAGGACGTGTTGGGCGTGGTGGCGGTGGCGGTCGCCGGGTGCGTGAGCAGCGAACCGCACTACGTCGATGTGGAAACACGCGGCGACCTGACTCGCGGCATGACGGTGATCGACACGCGACCCACCCCGGCTGCGGCAGCCAACGCCAGCGTCGCGACCGGTGTTGCCGTGAACGAAGTCCGAGCGTACATCGAACGCACGTTGAAGGCCGCGCACTGACATGAGGTCTTTCATGATTCGGTACACCCTGACCGCCGTTCTGGGCGCGCTGCTCATCGCGTCCGCGTCCGCGCAACCGCCGGACTTGGAGCCGATCCCGCTGCCACTGCCGCCGTTGCCGAAGGCGATTCCGCTGAAGGCGCCGAAGGACGTGCCGCAGCCGACGGCGGAAGAGGCCGCGGCGCTCGCCAAGACGATTCGCGGGCTGATGCTGACGAAGTTGCCCGACCCGCTCGTGAAGGCCAACGACGGTTGGGGCAAGCAAAAGGAGCTCGTGCAGGGCGCGATCATGCTGCGCAACCCCAAGAAGTTCGGCCCGGAGGCGCGGCGCCAACTGGTCAACGACGGGCTGTGGCGGCGGATCACCGTGACCGCGCGGAAGCCGGCCGACACGCTGGCCGTGGGCATCCCCGAACTGGTGCGGCCCACCGCGGACACCGCGAACCTCACACTCGACGTGGAAATGGAGATCGACTTCCGCGTCGAGCACCAGTTCTGGAAGCGCGACCTTCAGATTTACTCGGGCGAAACGCGCGGCCACTGCAAGGCGGCGGTGCGGCTGAAAGCGGAGATCGTGACCAAGACGGAGAAGGTGCCCGGCTCGTTCTTCCCGAACGTGACGCTGACCATCAAGGTGACGGACGCGAAACTGTTCTACGACAAACTCGTGATCGACCACACCGCCGGTCTGGACGGCGAGGACGCGAAGAACGCAGGCGACTTCGTCCTTGACCTTGTGAAGTCGGTCAAGCCGGACCTGGAGAAGCAACTGCTGGAGAAGGCGAACGCCGCGATCATGAAGTCGGTCGGCTCGAAGGAGATCAAGGTGGAACTGGACAAGCTGCTGGGCGCCGCGAAGAAGTAATTCGGACGTTGGTGAACCGCGACCGTGAGGGAGCGGGTGGGCATGGCCTTCCGGTCGCGCCGACCCGCTCCGTCACGGTCGCGCCCACCCGCTCCGTCACGGTCGCGCCCACCCGCTCCGTCACGGTCGCGGTTCACCAATCTCGGCTTGTCCCGCTTCGCGCGGCTGCGTATAGAGTGCAGTCCCCGCGGCGCCCGCGAACTGCCCCGGCGCGTCGCCCCACGGCAAGGAAGCCGACAACATGCTCCGCTCCGCGTTCGCTTGCGCCCTCACGGGCGTTCTTCTCGTCGCGCCGCTTAGTCCCGCCGCCGACCCGACACCGGTCGAGAAGCAACTCGCGATTCAGTCCGCGATGGAGTCCGCGCGCAAGTACCTCGACGCGCGGATGCCCGCCGAGGCGGTTGCGGCGCTGGAAAAGGAAGTGTCGAACGCGGACGGCGGCAAGGCGTTCCTCACGCTGCTCCGCGAAGCCTACCTCGCCGAACTTTACCGACTCGAAAAGACACCGGCCGCCGAAGCGGAGCGCATCGCGCAAACGCGGCGGAAGCTCTCGCTCCTGGGCGGCGAGTTGAAGCCGGTCAGCGCGCCGGTCCCCGCGACGTTGCCCGAACCGGACCTCGGCCCTTCGCTTGTGGCGCCTGTGGTCGAACCACTATCAGGGGCTTTACAGCCCCCGCTCGCCAAGACAGAGCGCGACTTCGCGGCCGATGCCGTGGCCGCGTTCAAGAAGGGCAACTACGCGGACGCCAACCAGTTGTTCGCTTCGACCGGTGCGGCGAAGCTCAGCGCGGAGCAGAAGACCGCGTGGGCGTACTGCCGTATCAAGCTCGCGGCCGACCGCGTGAACGCGCCGACCTGCGACGCGACGACCGCCGCGACCGCGCTTCAGGACGTGACGGACGCGTTGCAACTCGTCCCGCAGAACGCGGAGTTGCAGAAGGTGGGTCAGCAGTTGCTGAAGGCGGCGCAGGCGAAAGCCGGTAACGCGAAGGCGGTCGTCCCGGTCGCGGCGGCGAACGGCGACGTGGTCGAAACCGCGAGCTTCCGCGTCCACCACGGCGGCGACCGCGCCCTCGGCGACGCAGTCGCGAGCGCGGCGGAGGCGAACCGCAAGCAGGTTTTCGAGCGCTGGAGCGGCCCGGCGGGCGGCGCGTGGCAGCCGAAGTGCGACATCGTGATTCATGCGACCGCCGACGCCTACGCGAAGGCCACCGGCAAGCCGGCCGGGTTCACCGGGCACGCGAGCGTCAGCCTCACCAACGGCCGCGCCACGGCCCGCCGCATCGACCTCCGCGCCGACGACACTTCGCTGGTAACGAACGCCTTGCCGCGCGAACTCACGCACGTCGTGCTGGCGGACCTGTTCGCGGACAAGCCGCCGCCGAAGTGGGCGCTGGAAGGAATGGCGATCCTCGCCGGTTCGCCGGAAGAGATCAGCCGCTACACGCGAACGCTCCCGCGCTGCGCCCGCGACGGCGAACTGCGGACCCTCGCGGCGCTGTTCGACCTGAAGGACTTCCCCGCCGACAAGATCACCGGCTTCTACTGCCAGAGCGCGAGCGTGACCGAGTACCTCATCAAACTGAACGGCGAGCGGAACTTCAAAATCTTCCTGAGCGACGCGCAGCGCTACGGCACCGCGCAGGCGCTGAAGCGGCAGTACGGCATCGAGAGTACGCAGGCGCTCGAAGCGGCGTGGAAGCGCGCGAGCGTGGGTGAACCGCGACCGTAAGGGAGCGGGTGGGGTGCTGTGGGAACTTGCCACCCGCTCCCTTACGGTCGCGGTTCACCAGGAATACGACATGACCGCCG
>CANLGS010000672.1 GCA_947490035.1 Gemmataceae bacterium | reverse complement strand
TTGGTTCATCCCCGTTCTGGAATCAGTTCGCCGGGGGAACGGAACTTTTCGCTGGAAAAGCAGCGGAATTCACGAGCCGTGTGAACCAAAAACGGGATCGAACTCGAACCAATAATTCCATCGAAAGCCCAACTTCCGATCAGCCTACACTTCACCCATGCTCACACCCGCTTCAACTTCGCTGCTCGTCGTGGACGCGCAGCGGGGCTTTACCGAACTGTGCCCGACGGAACTACCAGTGCCCGGCGGGGTCGCGATCGTGCCCCTTGTGAACGCGCTGCTCGCGCTGCCGTTCGCGCGCGTCGATGCCACCCAGGACTGGCACCCGCCGGACCACCGCTCGTTCCTCGGTAACGCGGACAATCTCTACCCGCCGCACTGCGTGATGAACACGCCCGGCGCGGAGTTCCTGCCGGGTCTCCGCACGGACCGGTTCGGCGCGATCTGGCGCAAGGGCTACGACCCCAATTTCGAGGCTTACGCGGTCACGGCGCAACATCCCGCCTTCGCGCCGTTCCTGTCCGCGAGCGGCATCAAAGCGGTCGTCGTGTGCGGCATCGCGACGAACATCTGTTGCTTCTTCGCCGCACGCGACCTGCGCCGCGCCGGCTTCGACGTGTGGCTTGTGGAAGACGCGAGCGCCGGCATCGACGTGCCCGCCGCCGGGCTGTTCCAAGCGAAGGCGAAGGAAGAGGGGCAGGGGCTTGGGATTCGGTATTGCTCGGCGGCAGAGATGGCGCAGGCAATGAAGAAGTGAAACGCTGAAAACGAAAGAGCCGCAGATGACGCAGAAGGACGCAGATCAAAGCCAAGAGGCAGAGTTCTTCAAAACACTCTTCTCTCTCTGTCTTTATCTGCGTTCTTCTGCGTTAATCTGCGGCTCTTTCTTTCATTAACCTGCCCTGTCCGCGAGTCGCGCACGGACGCGGGTCAGCAGCATCGCGTGGTCGAACGCCAGCGGCGGCAGTTCCTCCAGCGCGAACCACCCGACCGCGCTTGCGTCGTCGGCCGCGACCGGCTTCACCGCGTCCGGGTCCACCTGTGCCAGATATGCCACGCTGACCGTCCAGCCGCGCGGATCGCGCCCCGGATCGCCGGCCGTGTACAGTTGTTCCAGGTCGGCCACGGTCACGCCGGTCTCCTCGACCAACTCCCGCCGCGCCGCGTCCGCGAGGCGCTCGTTCTCCTCGACGAAACCTCCTGGCAGTGCCCAACTTCCGGCGAACGGGTCTTTCTTGCGTTGGATGAGAAGGACACGCGGTCGGGCCTCGCGGGTCACGATCGCCACATCCACGGTCAAGGCCGGTCGCGGGTATTCGTAAGTGTGCTTCTGACCACCCTTCGCGGACATGTCAAGCCCTCTGCTGGCCTATATGTTGTGGCGACATTCGCGCACCGCCTTGAGTAACTTAGCCGGTTTCCGCGGACCCGCCAACGGCGCGAAATCCGAACCCTCTGGTACAATGAGTGTGCTTCCTGGGGGCATGTCGGAAGCACGTGAAACATCAAACCAAACCCCAAGTCTCAAGCCGCTCGCGTCTACGCGAGTCCACAGGCGAGAGCGTAAGGAGAGGTGCCTTGTGCAGTTGCAGCAGTCCGCGCCGGTGAAGGATACGGCGCACCGGAAAGTGATCGTGTGGGAAGCGTTCGACGCCGCGGACGCCATGACGCAGGCCGCGGCCAAGCTTTACGAACAGACACTCGCGGCGGACGAGCGGATCCCGTGGATGTGGATCGAGCAGTCGGTTCAGGATCGCGCGAAGAGCAAACCGCGGCCGGGCGGGTGGAGCCGGCACCTTCTACTCGCCGCGCCCGAGGGCCGGCAGGACGACCCCGACGCGCTCGCGGGTTACGTGTACGGCGCGCTACTGCCGGGTTACGGCGGCTATCTGTGCTACGTCGGCGTAGCCGACTGGGCGCGGCGCATGGGCGTCGGTAGCCGGCTCTACGAGCAGTTCTTCAAGGTATTGCGTGTGGACGCGGGGGAACTGGGCGAACCGCTGCCGTTCGTAATCTGGGAGAGTCACCGACCGGACCCGCTCGCCGATGCGAGCGACTGGGAGAACTGGACGGCGCGCACGAAACTGTTCGACCGCGTCGGCGGGTTGTGGGTCGATGGCGTGGACTTCCTCTCGCCGAACTTCGCGGCCGACGAGGAGGACGACGAGGCGCCGCCGGTGCCATTGCAGTTGTTCATCAAACCGCTGGACACGCCGGAAGCCGAGTTCACGCCAGAGCGGTTGCGCGAAGTGGTCGGCGGGTTGCACGAGCGCGTCTACCACAACGCTCCTGGCAGCCCGATGTTCGACCGCACGTTACCAGTCGGCTGCGAACCGCGTCTGCGACCCGCGAGGGCCGCGGGTGGCCGCAAGAGCGAGCGCGGAGAGTTGGTGTAAATAGTGTTCAGTGGTCAGTCTCGTGTTTCGGACTTTTGCGAGGTGTAAAAGCGGCGGGCTACCCGTGTCGGAATAAGGTGGAAGTTACCACACTCACCACCCGACCCAACAGCGGAGCAGCCCGCCGATGGACTATCCTATCGCCTCCTTCGCGGCCCTTCTGGATTTCTTCGGCCCGTGCTTCCGGTCCGAGGTGTTCGGCACCTTCAAGGCGATGGTCGCGGGGTGGGCACTGTGTCCCGGACCGCGCACCATCTCCGAGGTCTGGCAGGCCACCGGACTTGCCGCCAAGCGGCACCACGACACCGCCTACGCCCTGTTCCACTCCGCCAAGTGGGACTGGGACGAACTCGGCCAGATCCTCGTCCTCGTCATCGTCGCAAGGCTCGCACCCACCGGCGTCGTCTGGCTGGTGGTCGACGACACACTGTGCCACAAGCGGGGAGCCAATGTCGCCTTCGGCGGGTTCTATCTCGACGCCGTCTTGTCCAACAAGAAGCAGAAGCACCTGCGGTTCGGACTCAACTGGATCGTGCTGGGCATCGCGGTCCACCTGCCCTTTCGCAAGGACCGGTACTTCTGCCTGCCGGTCCTCCGGCGGGTGTATCGGAAGAAGGGACAACCCAACCACCAGAAGCGGACCGACGCGGCGGCGGAGATGGCACGCCAGGTGGCGAGTTGGCTGCCGACGCGGGAATGCTGGCTGATCGGCGACTGTGCGTATGTGAATTCGAGCGTGTGGCGTGACCGGCCGTCGAACCTGAAGGTACTCGGCCCGATCCGCTGGGACGCGGCACTCGACGAGTTGCCGGAGCCTCGGAAGGCAGGTCCAAGCACGGGAGCGGGAAGGGGCTGTCGATCTTCGCGCACAAGTTGGGTCGGGTGGTGTACCACCTGCTGCGGACCAAGAAGGTGTTCGACGTGGATCGCTTCGTGCGTGGTTGAGACACTGCGAACAGGGGGGATCGGCGAGCCG
>CANLGS010000671.1 GCA_947490035.1 Gemmataceae bacterium | reverse complement strand
TTTGGTTCACACGGCTCGTGAATTCCGCTGCTTTTCCAGCGAAAAGTTCCGTTCCCCCGGCGAACTGATTCCAGAACGGGGATGAACCAAAAACACTGTCAACTCGAACTTCCGATCAGCCTAGCGTTAGCCCCCTGTTAACCTCAACGCGCGAGTGGGTTTGGAGAATAAACAGGGGGTTGACGCCCCCCGCTCGCCTTACTTCAGTTTGAGTTCTTGCGGCTGCTGGGCCTGGTGCGGGTGCTGGTTGCCGGCGTAGAGCTTCAGTTTGCCGAGCTGCTTGTAGCCGAGCGGGCCTTTGGGCATCATCCGCTTGACGGCGCGGCGGATAATCTCTTCCGGCTTGCGGGCGAGCATCTCCTTCGCGGAGGTGATCTTCTGCCCGCCGGCGTAGTGCGAGTAGTCCTGGTATTCCTTCTGGTCCCACTTCTTGCCGGTGAACTGCACCTTCTCGACGTTCACCACGACGACGAAGTCGCCGGTGTCGCAGTGCGGGGTGTAGGTCGGCTTGTGCTTGCCGCGAAGGATGTTCGCGATGCTGACCGCGAGCCGGCCGACGACGAGGTCCGTGGCGTCGATGACGATCCACTTGTGTTCGGCGGTCGCGGGTTTGGCCATTGTCGTAGACATCGTGTTCTCGATCCGCTTCCGGCGCTGGCCGGGGTTACAAAAACGAAGTACGCGACGCCGCGAGGCGCCGGAAGACTGTCATGCTACGCCGCCGGAGCAGGGCGTCAAGTCCGCTACAATGGAAAGGTTCGACACCCGCGCCCGAATGGCTTGATAGCCGAAACTGCTCCGACACGCCAGTTCTCAAGGAGAATCCATGGCTACGACGCCCGCGCCCGCGCCCGCCGTTCCGCACGAGTACCCGACGTTCGGACTGCCGTCCGGCTCGGTCCGCGGCATCCTCTCGGTGCTGATCTGCTCGTTCTTCTGGATCGTCCTCCTGTGGCCGGCCGGGTCGCCGCTCACGGTGCCGCTGGGCCACTTCTTCCTGCTCACGCTGGTGTTCATGGCGTTCGCAGCGCACCCGCTCCAGGGCGGCAAGGCGCACCTCCTGCCGTGGCTGATGCGGGTGCTGTTCGTGGGCGGGAGCCTCGCGGCGGTCGCGGTCGCGGTGTGGACGAACTCGCAGTTGGCCGCGACCCGCCTCACGCCCGGTGTCGGGGAAATTTCGCAGTGGCCGGTGCTGCTCGGCTGCCTCGCGAGCGGGTTCGGCGTCGCCCTCTTCCTGCGGTTCGTCCTCGGCCGGCACCACAACATGTTCATCGTCATCCGCGCGTGGGTCGGCACGGTCGCGATGCTCCTGCTGTTCGTCGAAACGATCCTTCAGTTCCTGGTGCTGCCGGGCTTGGCGGACAAGAACATGGAAGCGCTGAAGGTCTGGGAGGGCCTGCTGGTCGCGGTCGTCGCCGGGTACTTCGGGTCGCGGGCGTAGCGAGGAGTGAGGAGTGAGGAGTGAGGAGTGAGGAGTGAGGAGTGAAAGACAGGCCGGTGCAGGATTCCTGTCTTTCACTCCTCACTCCTCATTCCTCATTCCTCACTGTCCCCCAGGTTTGCGTCCCGCCTGAAACTGTACTAGCCTTGCGCGGCTAACAACCGCCGCGTCCCCGCACCCGCGCACGGTGATCGATGTCCGTACCTTCCTCGGTCGAATAGCTGCTCCAACTGGTCCGCAAGAGCGGCATGGTGGAGGAGGCCAAACTCTCCACCTACCTCCAGCGCCGCCAGTTGACCCGCGGGCTGCCGAACGACCCGCGCGAGTTCGCCGACGAACTCGTGCAGGACGGCATCCTCACCTACTTCCAGTCCGAGCAGTTCCTGCTCGGGAAGTGGCGCGGGTTCACCATCGGCAAGTTCAAACTGCTGGAGCGCGTCGGCGTCGGCGTCGGCGTCGGCGTCGGCGGCATGGGGCAGGTGTTCCTGTGCGAACACATGTTCATGAAGCGCCGGGTCGCGGTGAAGGTGCTGCCGCCGGCGAAGGCCGAGCAGCCGGCCGCGCTCGGGCGCTTCTACCGCGAGGCGCGCGCCGCCGGCGGCCTCGACCACAACAACATCATCCGCACCCACGACATCGACCAGGACGGCAACCTCCACTTCATCGTGATGGACTACGTGGACGGCCCGAACCTGCTCGACACGGTGAAGAAGTTCGGCCCCATGGACCTGCGCCGCGCGGTCAGCTACATCCGCCAGTCCGCCCTCGGCCTCGACTACGCCTTCCGCAACAAACTGATTCACCGCGACATCAAGCCCGGCAACATCCTCATAGACCGCAAAGGCGTCGCGCGCATCCTCGATCTGGGTCTGGCGCGGTTCCTGAACGACCACACCGACCAGTTGACCATCAAGTACGACGACAAGATCGTGCTGGGCACGGCCGACTACGTGGCCCCGGAGCAGGTCGCGAACAGCCACTCCGTCGATATCCGCGCGGACATCTACGGGTTGGGCGCCACCTTCTACTTCCTGTTGGCCGGGCACCCGCCGTTCCCGACCGGCACGGTGTCGCAGAAGCTCCTCTGGCACCGCACCAAAGACCCGACCCCGATTCGGCAGATTCGGCCCGAAGTGCCGGAAGGTCTGGCCGTGATTATCGGCAAGATGATGGCGAAAGACCCGAAGGCGCGGTACCAGACGCCGGCGCAGATCGCCTCGGACCTGGAGGCGTTCGCGTCGGGACCGGTGCCGCTGCCGGCGCCCGAAGAGATGCCGCTACTCAGCCCGGCCGCGATGGAGGACGTACTCCAGGAAGAGGCCGAAGCCGTCGCGGAGACGCCGCTGAACTCCGCGGCCACGCTCAGCGCGCACGCCGGCAGTCAGTCGAAGGTCGCGGTCGCGTCCGCGGTGAGGACGCCGGCGGCCAGCCCGTTCGGGGCGTCCTCGTCCGCTTCGCCGTGGGGCAACGCGCCGCGGCACCCGGCGCCGGGGCACAACAAGCCGAGTTCGCGGCCCGCGATGGCGCCGCTCCCGTCGCTGCCGTCGCGCTCGGGCGAAACGCCGGCCGACGCGCAGACGCCGCCGGCCAAGCGGTCGGGCCGGTTCACGCCGTCGAACCCGTTCGCCGCCGACGCCGCGACGCGCCCCCCCGGCGCGACGAAGGTGCCGTGGGCCGTCGTCATCGGCGGGGCCGTCGCCGTGATCGTCCTCGCGCTGCTCGTCGCCAAACTGATGCGCTGAGTCCACGCTGGAAGGCGAGCGGGGGGCGTAAGCCCCCTGTTCTCCTTCCCAACGCTAACACGCGCTGAGGTTTACCAGGGGGGCTTACGCTACTGATTTGCGTGACTTGAGGTTTGCTATAACATCATGGCTCAGAATAACATGGAGAGGAAGCCATGGTGTTACCGCCCCCTCAGAAGGCCAAGGGCACATCTCAGAATCCCTTCT
>CANLGS010000670.1 GCA_947490035.1 Gemmataceae bacterium | reverse complement strand
TGGTACAACAGAGAGCATCCCGCGCCCGCGCGACCCCCGGTGACCATTCGATGAGCAGCGCCGCCGACGCGACGGCCACCTTTTACCAGAACCTGCAATCCAGCAGGCTGCTAACTGACGCGCAACTGCGCGAGCTGTGGGGCTGGCTCGCCTACGCGAAGCCGGACCTGCAAGGGATGGCGAAGGAGGTCAACCGGCGCGGGTGGCTCACCCCGTACCAGATCCGCGAGATCGTGAAGGGCCGCGGCGCCGCGCTCAAAGTCGCCAGCCGGTACGTGCTGCTCGACATCCTCGGCGAGGGCGGCATGGGCCGCGTGTACAAGGTCCACGACACCCGCATGGGCCGCAACGTCGCCCTCAAGGTGATCCGCAAGGAGAAGCTCAGCCACGCCATCGCCATCGACCGGTTCCTGCAAGAGATTCGCGCGCTCTCGGCGATGGACCACCCCAACGTGGTCAAGGTGTACGACGCCGAGGAAGTCGGCGGGCACCACTTCTACGTGATGGAGTTGATCGACGGCACCGACCTCACCAAGATCGTCCGCGACAACGGCCCGATGGGCATCCCGGCGGCGTGCGACGCGATCCGCCAGGCGGCGATGGGGCTTCAGCACGCCTACGAGCGCGGCCTCGTTCACCGCGACATCAAGCCGTCGAACATCATCGTGCCGCGCAACGGCAGCGCGGTGAAGCTGGTGGACCTGGGCTTGGCGCGACTGATGGAACAGCCCGGCGGCGAAGAGGCCAACCGCATCACGCAGGAGGGGTTCGTCATCGGCACGCCGGACTTCCTGGCGCCCGAGCAGGCGCGGAACCCGATGGCCGTGGACATCCGCGCCGACATCTACGCGCTGGGCGGCACCCTGTACTACATCCTCACGGGGAAGGTGCCGTTCGACGGCGTGACCCCGACCGAGAAGTTGCTCAAGCACTGCACCGACCCGCCGCCCGGGTTGCTGCTCCAGCGCGTGGACGCGCCCGTGCAGATCGAGCAGATTATCCACTGGTGCATGGCGAAGCGGGCCGAGGACCGGCCGCAGACGCCGGAGCAACTGGTGGTCGCGCTGTTGCCGTTCTGCCCCGCGCCGGCGGTCGGCGCCGGGGCGTTCGTCCCCGCGTCCGGCGGCTACCCGACCGCCCCCCGGCCGTACCCGGTTCCGGCCGCGCCGATGTACGCCCCGCCCGTGTACGCGCCGCCGGGAATGCCGCCGGCGCCGCCCGACCCGAACCGGAGCAGCCAGATATTCAAGCTGCCGCCGCAGGCCACCGACGACGACCCGATCCGCAAGCGGGCCGAGGGCGGGTTCCCCGTCGCGGCCCTACTCGTCGGCCTCGGCGCGCTGTTCGTCGCCACCGTCCTGGGCATCGCCGTGTACCGCGTCGTCGTCGGGTCCGACCCAACGCCCCCGGACGCGTTCACGAACACGCAGGGCATGAAGATGGTCCGACTGGAGGGCGGGACGTTCCGCATGGGGTCGCCGGACGACGAGCCGGGCCGCCCCGCCGACGGGCGCGAGGGGCCGGTGCGCGAGGTGGCGATTCGCGGGCCGTTCCTGATGTCCGAGACCGAGGTCACCAACAGCCAGTTCCTCAAGGTGGTGGGCACCAACCAGTCGCAGGCGGCGAAGCAGGTCAACTCCGCCGGGCCGCTGCCGGTCGATGCCGCCACCTGGGACGAGGCCAACGAGTTCTGCCGGAAGCTGACCGAGAAGGAGAAGGGCCAGACGTGGGCGCGCAAGGACTGGGCGTACCGGCTGCCGACGGAGGCCGAGTGGGAGTACGCGGCGCGCGCCGGCACCGACACGCCGTTCGCGTGCGGCGACCACGCCACCTTCCGCACTCAGGCGGCGTACACGCTCAACGGCACGGATCCGCTGGAGCGCGTGAGTGATGATCCGGCCGAGCCGGTCAAGCCGCTCCAGTTCGCGCAGGAGGCGCGCAAGACCGAGCCGAACAAGTTCGGCCTCTACGACATGAACGGCAACGTCGCCGAGTGGTGCAACGACTGGTACAAGCCGGGCGCGTACAAGGACGCGCCGCGCGACAACCCGACCGGCCCGGCCGACGGCGACAAGCGCGTCATCCGCGGCGGCTCGTTCCGCGACCCGGCCTCCGGCGTCCGCTCCGCCGCCCGCGACGGCAAGCGCCCCAGCGAGCGCCTCGTCTACGTCGGCTTCCGCGTCGTGTACGCACCCGTTTTGAAGTGAGGAGACAGGAGTCAGGAGACAGCAGCAAACGCCGTCTCCTGTCTCTTGTCTCCTGTTTCCTGTCGCCTTACTCTGAGGTTCCCTATGTCCGTCACCTGGCGCGGCGTCTTCCCCGCGGTCTGCACGCAGTTCCACGCGGACCAGTCGTTGAACGTCCCCGGCACGCTCGCGCACATCGACGCGATGCTCGTGGCCGGCGTTCACGGGCTGGTGATGATGGGCAGTGTCGGCGAGAACACCACGCTCGACGCCGGCGAAAAGAAAGAGCTGCTGAAAGCAACGGTCGCGCACGTCCGCAAGCGCGTGCCGGTGCTGACCGGCGTCGCGGAGTACACCACCGCCGGCGCGTGCCGGTGGGCGACCGACGCCGCGCGCCTCGGCGCCGACGGCCTCATGGTGTTGCCGCCGATGGTGTACAAGACCGACGAGCGCGAAACGGTCGCGCACTTCCGCGCCGTCGCGAAGGCCACCGATCTGCCCATCATGATCTACAACAACCCGCCGGCGTATAAGGTCGATATCACGCCGGAGATGTTCGTCGAGATGGCCGACGAGCCGAAGTTCGCGTGCATCAAGGAGTCGAGCGACAACCCGCGGCGCATCACCGACATCATCAACCTTACGAAAGATCGCTACGTGATCTTCGCGGGCGTTGATGATTTGGTTGTCGAATGTTTCGCGGTGGGCGCAGTCGGTTGGGTCAGTGGGTTAGTGAACGCCTTCCCCGCCGAAAACCGCCTCCTGTGGGACTTGCTCCTCGCGGGCAAGTGGAAGGAAGCACTGGAGGTGTACCGCTGGTACACACCGCTGCTGCATCTGGATACGCACGTCAAGTTGGTGCAGTACATCAAGCTCGCGGCGGCCGAGTGCGGGTACGGCGCCGAACTGTGCCGCGCGCCGCGGTTGCCGATCGTGGGCGCCGAACGCGAACACGTCCTGAAGTTGATCCGCACGGCGCTCGCAACGCGGCCCGGCAAGAAATAAATCAGCCGCACGATAACGCAGAAGAAAGACACGATCAGACAAGACAGCAGACTGTTCTTAACACAGTTTCCTTCTTCTCTGGTAACCCTTCAGCCTTCTGAACTGGGTTTCTCCGGGAGCGGTGGTAACGTGCCGGTAGCGGCGTAGTCCCGCAGGGCGTCGAGGATCGTTTGCAACGGGGGTCCAGGTCGCGTTTCTTCAG
>CANLGS010000669.1 GCA_947490035.1 Gemmataceae bacterium | reverse complement strand
CGAAGGTGCAGGAGTGGGCGAAGCAACTCGGCTCCAAGAAACTCGATAGCAAGAAGGAAACCGAACTGCTGCCCGGCTTCATCTCCGACGTGTTCGAGGACGCGCTCGGCTACACTCGCTCGCCCGCCGACCCGTACACCCTCAAGCGGGAAGCGCTCATTCAGGTGGACGGGAAGTTCGCCGACGCGGGGCTGGGCCGGTTCGCCGCGGCCGGCGACACGTTCGTTGCCGTGCTCGAAGGCAAAGGACCGACAGACCCGCTCGACCGGCCGCACGGGAGCCGCAAACTGTCCGCCGTCATGCAGGCCGTGACCTACGCGCTGCAACTCAAGATCGACTGGTATTTGGTCACCAACCTCAAGGAAACCAGGCTCTACTACAAGCGCCAGGACACCGCGCACTACGAGAAGTTTGAAACCGCGAAGCTCGCGGATAGCGACGACGAGTACCTGCGGTTCGTGTTCCTGCTCGGTGCCGCGCGCGTCGTCGGCCCGGACGGGAAGAACCACCTCGACGCGCTGTTCGCCGAGTCCCGCGCGGTCGGCCGCGAACTCACCGTCGGGTTCTACCGCGAGTACCGCGACCTGCGCCGCAACACGTTCCGGGCCATTTGCGACCACAACCCCGGTCACGACCCGCGGCGGCTGCTCGCCGCGACCCAGAAGATTCTGGATCGCGTGCTGTTCGTCGCGTTCTGCAAGGACCGCGAACTGCTCCCGGCGCAGATCATCGCGCGGGCGTATCAGGAGTCGAACGAGTTTAACCCGCAGCCGGTGTGGGACAACTTTAAGGGCTTATTCCACGCCGTGGACGTGGGCAACCCGGCGCTGAAGGTGGACGCGTACAACGGCGGGCTGTTCGCGCCGGACGCGTTCGTTGACGCGCTCGCGGTACCCGACGCCGTGTGCGAGGGGTTCAAGAAGCTGGCCGATTACGAGTACGGGCACGACACCGCGAACGCGGCGAAGCTGATCGACGTGGAGATTCTCGGCCACATCTTCGAGCAGTCCATTTCCGACCTCGAAGACATGGCCCGGCAGATCGCCGCCAGCGGCAACTTGACCCCTGAACCGGCCGGCCCGACGAAGCGCAAGCGGGAAGGGGCGTTCTACACGCCCGCGTTCGTCACCCGGTACATCGTCCGCGAGACGCTTGGCGCGGTGCTCAAAGACCGGTTCGAGGCAGTTCGAGTTAAACAAGAGACACGCATCCCGCAGGCCGGGAAAGGCTCGAAGGCACGAGCCGCGCTCATCGACCCACGCGTCTTCGATAAGGCTGCATTGAACGAGGACTGTGAAACGGCGTTGGTGCGGTTCTGGAACGCTTGGCTCGCGGAGTTGGAGACGGTGCGCGTTGTGGACCCGTCGTGCGGGAGCGGGGCGTTCCTTATCGAAGCGTTTGACCAGTTGTTCGCGGCCTACGAAGAGGCACAAGGGTTCATCACCGAGTTGACCGGCAGCCCAGGGTTGCTGGAAATCCAGCGCACCATCCTCACGAACAACCTGTTCGGGATGGACCTGAACGGCGAAGCGGTGGAGATCGCGCGGCTGTCGTGCTGGATCAAGACGGCCGCGCGGGGGAAGAAGCTGACCGCGCTGGACGCGAACATCGTGCAGGGGAACAGCGTGATCGGCGAGCCGTCGCCGCTGGACGCGTGGCGGGCACGGTTCCCGGACGCGATGAGCGCCGGCGGCTTCGACGTGGTCATCGGCAACCCGCCGTATGTGCAGCATGGGTGGATTAAGGACGACAAGCCGTTCCTGGAGAAGCACTACAAGGCGTATGACGGCGTGGCCGACCTGTACGTCTACTTCTACGAGTTGGGTCTGAACGTGCTGAAGCCCGGCGGCCGGTTGGGGTACATCGTCACGAACAAGTGGATGAAAGCAAGGTACGGTGAAGCGCTGCGGAAGCTGTACGCCGAATCCGCGTGGGTCGAGTCGGTGGTGGACCTGGGGCACAACAAGGAAGTCTTCCCCGATGCCGACGTGTTCCCGTGCATCCTCACAGCGCGCAAACCTTCTGACATTCTGACACCCCCCCAAGTGTCAAGGTATGTATCCTCCCGCGCGAGCAGACGCGCGTTGACGATCTCTCCCAACAAATCGCGGATGAAGGCGTCGCGGTGCCGCGCTCGCGCTTCGGCGCGGACCCGTGGAACCTCGAACCCCCAAGCGTGCTCCGACTGATGCAGAAACTTCGCGATTCGGGGGTGCCGCTCAAGGAGTTCATCGGCGCAGCCCCGAACTGTGGAATTCTGACTGGTTTTAATGATGCGTTTTTGATCGATACTGCGGTGAAAGAAAGGCTTGCCGCGGCTGACCCGCACACTGTTCTGTTGCTTAAACCTTACCTTCGAGGTCGTGACATCGACCGATGGCGCGCCGAGTGGTGTGGATTGTGGATGCTCGCCCTCAAGTCGAGCGCCAACCACGAATGGCCGTGGACGAATGCCTTGACCGAAGGAGAAGCCGAAACCATCTTCCGAGAGACGTACCCGGCAGTTCACGCGCACCTTGACCAGCACCGTGATGCACTCATGAAGCGACAGGATCAAGGCGAACGCTGGTGGGAACTGAGGTCGTGCGCTTACTGGGACGTCTTTGAACGACCAAAGATTGTCTACCAAGAGATTCAGTATCACCCGTGCTACACGCTTGATACGGTTGGGATGCTGACGACAAACAAGGGTCTCTTTCTACCAACTGAAGACTTGTATTTACTTGGAGTGTTGAATTCGCCGCTCATGTGGTGGCACAACTGGCGCTACCTTCCACACATGAAGGACGAAGCGCTCACTCCCGCTGGATTTCGCATGGAGGGATTGCCCATCCCCAAGCCGACCGATGAGCAGCGGGCCGCGGTCGAGACAGCGGTGGGTCGGTTGATCGAACTGGCTCGCGAGCAACAAGAAGGGCGGGTCGCGGTGCTGGACTGGTTGCGGAGCGAGTTCGCCGTCGAGAAGGCCTCGCAGAGACTTCAGGCGCTGGCGACGCTCGGCGCGGATGCGTTCGTCACTGAAGTGAAGAAGGGGAGCAAGAAGGGGCTTGGCGTAGCGGACCTGAAGCGACTGAAGGACGAACACACGAAGTCGGTGCTGCCGCTGCACGCGCTCGCCCGCGAAGCCGAACGGCTTGAGCGCCAAGTTTCCGACGTGGTGAACGCCGCGTTCGGGCTGACACCGGACGACGTGAAACTGATGTGGGACACCGCGCCGCCGCGAATGCCCATCACCGCGCCGACGTAATCGCCGTCCTGTCCGCCTGGCTGCACTACGGACTGGGCGTCACCACCCGGCCGATCGTCGATGTCTTCGGCGGCCACTTGAGGCTCCCGCTCACCGACGGCGGCCTGACGCAGATGTGGCACCGCCTGGCCGGTGTGCTGGGGCCGT
>CANLGS010000668.1 GCA_947490035.1 Gemmataceae bacterium | reverse complement strand
TGATCATCTTCACGGCCGAGAGCTTGTACTCGGCCGTGTACGTCGTTCGGGCACGGGGCATCGGTGAACTCCTTGAACTGAGTCTACACCGTTAACTTCGTCTCCACCAAACTTGGGGAACCTCACACTCCTCACTCCTCGCTCCTCACTCCTCACTTTCCTCTACGGCGCATAGCCCTGGACGGGCGGTGGTTTCCCACCACCGCCGCTCGGCTCGAGCCACGCGGGACCGGCGAACGGGCGCGCGGACGCCGCCGGCGGCCAGTCCGGGCGGTAACTCTGCGCGCCGGGTAAATCCTTCAGCCCGCCGCTCGGGCGCAGCGCGCCGCCTATGCCGATCAACTCCGGCCGACGCGCCACCTTGTCGGCGAACACCTCCAAGTCCCGCGCGATCTTCTCGGACCGCACCAAAATGCGCGCCAGCGAACCCGCGGCGGCGTCGAGGTTCTGGTACACGCCGGGTTCGCTGATGAGCTTCTGGAGCGAGCCGCCCTCCTTGCCGAACCCGGCCACGATCCCGCGAATCTCCGTGACCAGCCGGTTCAACTGCTCGGCGGAGTCCGTCACGTTCTTCACCAGGCTCTCGGACTTGGCCGCGAGCGGCTTCGTGACGGCGCGCACGTCGCCCACCACCTGCCCGACCTCGGTCACGCGGCCGTCGATGTTCTTGAGCGTCTTCTCGGCGGTGTCGAGCATCGAATTGAGCGCGATGGAGCACTTGACGACGTTCGTGGCGACGCCGTTGAGGTTCTTGAGAATGTCCGCAAACTCCTTCCGGTTCTCCGGGGAAAGCACGTCGTTGACGCCGTCGAACGCCTGCCGCGCGCCCTTCATCGCGGCGATGAGTTCCGGTTCCAGGCGCTTCATGGTGACGCGGAAGTCCTCGACCGCGGGCTTGATCGAGCGGAACGCGTCCTGGGCGTCGCGGATGAGCGCCGTGAGGTTCGGCTCCCCCGCCCCGGGCGGTTGCGCCGCCAGCACGAACCCGCCGGGCGCGTCTACCGGCGCGCCGCCCATCGGACGAACGGGACCGTCGCCGCCGATCAGGTTCTGAACCTTCGTGTTGGTCTTGCGCAGTTCGGGGATGAACGCGCGGACATCGCGGAACAGCCCGGTCGCCTCGTCCACCGCGAGTGCCATCTTCGGACTCAGGTCGCCGATCTTCTCCATCTTCTCGAACGCGCGCGTGATCTTGTCGAGCGACTGCTGGGCGTTGGCAAGCGCGATGGACGCGGGCACGACGAAGGTGCGCGGGGTGATGGGCGGCACGCCGGGGATGTCACTGCCGGGCGGCCACTCGTCGCCGCGCGGCACCGGTTGGTTATCGGGTCCGAGTTTCGGGAGGAAGTCGATGGCGGTGTCGCCGCTGAGCAGCCCGCGCGTGATGTGCGCCTCTTCGGACTTGCGCGGCATGTACTTCCGCTCGATCGCGACCCGCACCCGCACTTGCCCGCTGTCGGGGTCGAGTTCCAGCGCGGTCACCTGACCGATGCGGACGCCGGACTTGCGGATGGGCGTGCCCGGTCCGATGCCGGGCGCTTCGGGGAAGAGGATGGAGTGCTTGACGTCGGTGGAGAACACCCGCGGCGCGCCGCCGAACAGCACGACGAGGCCGGCGAGCGCGACCAGCGACGCGCCCATGAACAGCCCCAACCGCATCCGCAGCACACGCTCGGCCATTCTTTTTCAGTGTTCAGCGTTCAGTGTTCAGTGTTCAGTTGAAGACGGAGCAACGAGCCGAGTTCCGGTTTTCAACTGAACACTGAATACTGAACACTGAACACTCTCCTATTTACACTGCCGGACTCGCCGCAAGATTTCCTGCTCGAACGCGTAGTCGCGGCCGACTTTGAAGAACCCCCCGGAGCGGACCGCTTCGGGGGTGACGACCTCCAACTGCCGTTCCACGGTGGGCCGCTCCTGGAACGACGCGCCGCCGATGGTCGATTGCGCCGGCCGCCCCACGTCCTCGAGTTCCTTCTCCACCACCACGTACACCAGATACCCGCCGCGCTCGCCGGCGCGTATCTCGACGGTCGCCACCTGCCGGACGCTCTGGAACGTGGCGAGCAACCGCTGGCGCGAGTCCGGGTTGCCGGGCTTCCAGAACTGCTCGTACCCCGGCGCGACGCGCGGCTTGGTCGTGATCCGCCCGTCATACGGGTTGGGCGTCTGGAGGTCGAAGTAGTCGTCGAGCACCTCGACGACCTTGTCGAACACCTCGCGGTACGACTCGGCCGTCGGCTGGCCGGGCGACACGAGTACCGGGTTCTCGATCTCGCCGCGCCGCACGAGCGCCGGGTTGTCGAGCGGCGGCGCGGTGGCGCAGCCGGCCGCGCCGAGCGCGGCGGCACAGACCATTATCGCGGCGGCCCGGAGCCGGTGCGTAACTAATCGCCGCGCTGCCATGCGGTGCGCCCCTCGCCTCGGACTGTTCGCGGATTCGGCCGCCGGTATGCCCGCACCCGCTTCCGCGGTCAAGGCGTATCGACCGGCTCCGTCCGGGCCGGATTAAGTTGCGAAGGTTGTGGTGTCGCCGGCGGGCGGCGTGTAAGCTGCCCCGCGGAGGGATGCGTGAATCCGTGCGCACCCCGCGCCCGGCCGCGTTCGGCGTTCCACCCGACTCCGGGATTCCGAGTACCATTTCTGACGGGAGGTTCAGATGTTCGCCTACGACCTGCGCACCACCGCGGCCGCCCTGGCGGCGGGGTTCGCCGCGCTCCTGCTGGTCGCGGCGCCGGCGCCGGCGGCCGACGACGACGTGGTGACCAAGATGACCGCCGGTAAGATCGAGCGGATCATGAACTCGTTCAACGACGTGAAGAACTTCAAGGAACTGGACGACGGCCTGTACAGCTTCGAGACGGCCGGGCTGAAGGTCGTCGTCTCCAACAAGGGGGAGACGATGCAGCTGTTCGCCGGGTTCAACGGCAAGGCGACGCTGTCGCGCATCAACGAGTGGAATCGGACGAAGCGGTTCTGCCGGGCGTACAACAGCGAGAAGGGCGAGCCGTGCCTGGAGTCGGACCTGGAACTGACCGGCGGCGTGACCGAGAAGAACGTCAAGGAGTGGATGAAGACCTACGTCGTGTGCCTCAAGGCGTTCAAGAAGCACATCGAGGAGTAGCGCGCTTGTCGCCCACCGGCGCGGGCCGGGGTGCGGGCCGTCGGCCGCATCGACGCGTCCTCACCGGACAAGGACGGCCGGCCGTCGTCAGCCCGATTACTCAGGAGTCGGGGTTCAGGCCCGGCGCGCTCGAACCGGAACTCACTGCGGGCGTAATCCCATCGGGCCCGTCCCGCTCACCGTCCGCACGGCGGTGGTTTCATCGCCAGGGGCGATCAGAATCTCCCGGTCGCCTGACCCTCGTGCGCGGTGATCACGTTGTTGCGG
>CANLGS010000667.1 GCA_947490035.1 Gemmataceae bacterium | reverse complement strand
GGCACTGGCGAAGCACGACACCTCTCCCATCGTGCGGCTGTACCTCGCGTGCGCGCTCCAACGCCTGCCGCTGGAGAAGCGGTGGCCGATCGCGGAGGAGTCGGTGCGGCACGCGGAAGACGCCACCGACGCGAACCTTCCGCTGATGCTCTGGTACGGCATCGAGCCGTGCGTCCCGGCCGACCCGTCGCGGGCGCTGGTGCTGGCGCTGAAGTGCGAACTGCCGCTCGTGCGGCAGTTCGTCGCGCGTCGCGCAGTAGACGCGGCGCTCACGAAGGGCGCCAAAGGCGACTTGTCGCCTTTGGTCGCGGCGCTCGCGCTCGCGGAGGAGAAGGTTCAACTCGATCTCCTCACCGGCGCGCGTGAGGCGCTCCGCGGGCGCAAGAGTTTCGCGCTGCCCGACGGCTGGGCCGCGGCCTACGCGCGGCTCGGCAAGAGTACCGACCCGGCGGTGCGCGAACACGCGGTCGCGCTCGCGTTGCTGTTCGGCGACCCGCAGGCGCTGGCCGATCTGCGCAAGGTGATCGCGAACGCGAGCGCGCCGGCCACCGAGCGCGTGAAGGCGATTGAAGCGCTCGCGGACAAGCGCACGGCCGACCTCGCGCCGCTCCTTCACGATCAACTCGCGGACAAGGCGACCCGGCGTGCCGCGCTCCGCGGGCTGGCCGCGAGCGCCCACCCCGACACGCCGAAGAAGGTGCTAGCGGTGTACGCGGGGCTGACGACCGACGAGAAGTTCGACGCGGTCGCGACGCTCGCGGCGCGGTCGGAGTACGCGCTCGCGCTGCTCGACGCGGTGGACGCGAAGACGGTGCCGCGCGGGGACGTGTCGGCGTTCGTCGCCCGGCAGATGTTCGCGCTGAACAACATGAAGGTGACGGCGCGCCTGAAAGCGGTGTGGGGCGAGGTGCGCGAGACGGCCGCCGACAAGCAGAAGCAGATGGCGAAGTACAAGGCGCAACTCACGCCGGCCGCGCTCAAGTCGGCGAACCTCTCGAACGGCCGGCTCGTGTTCACGAAGACGTGCCAGCAGTGCCACAAGCTCTTCGGCGAAGGCGGCACGATCGGCCCCGACCTGACCGGCGGGAACCGCGCCGACGTTGACTACCTGTTGTCGAATATCATCGACCCGAGCGCCGAAGTCGGGCGAGACTTCCGCATGTCGGTCGTTCGCACCACCGACATGCGGGTGGTCACCGGCATCGTTGTTGAACGCACCCCGGCGCGGCTGGTGGTTCAAACCGCGACGGAGAAGACGACCATCGCGCTGGACGACGTGGAGAGCGTGAAGGATTCGCCGCTGTCGATCATGCCGGAGGGCCAACTCGACGCCCTGACGAAGGAGCAAGTTCGCGACCTGATCGCGTATGTGAGCGGCAAGTCCCAGGTGCCGTTACCGAAGCCGAGCGAGAAGTGACGCGTTCTGGAGTGTGGTCCGTCGCTCCGCGGCGGTCTTCGCCTGGCTGTGCAATGCGAATCACGAAAGGCCAACGGCACCGCTGCGGAGCGGCGGACCACACTCCAGAACGCGACGCTTGTTGGCGGCTGTTGAAGTCGGCTCGCGCTTGGGAGAGTGGGCTTCGCGTCCGCCGTCCGCGGCACCTCCCCCGTCACCCCAGCAGTTTCGCGAACGCGCGCTTGACGCCCGCGTGCCCCTCGTACTTCTCCAGCCACGTGGCGTGTTCGTCGATGTCCAGCCGCAATCCGCTCTCGCCCCGGTCCTCGGCCATCTCCAGGTACTCCGACACCGGGATGTAGTAGCTCGTCCACCCCTCCCCGTCGTCGAGCAGGAACGCCAGCACCCCGTGCGCCTCGACCAGCGGCTTGGCGTCGTCGCGCTTGATGTCGAGACCCGCCGTGCAGGGCGCGATCTGGACCGGCACGAACGCGGTGTGCGCCCGGTTGCACGCGACCGCGTTCACGCCCTTGTTGACCACCGACAGGTACGCCCGCAGGCCGTTCACGATGAGCGCGCTGGCGACCTGGCCGCCGTAGCCCTCCGCGTCGAGCACCATCCCGGTGTCGGTCCGGCGGGGAACCTTGACGGGGTCGAGGGGGAGTGCTTCCACCGGGATCTGCTCGTCGTCAACACTGGACGCGCGGCTCTTCTTGAACTTGGTCTTCGCCATGGTTCGTTGTTGCCTCGTTGGGAACTAAGTAGGGTAGGGTACCGCGCTCGCCCGGCCAGTTGGAAGTGAGCAATTCCAGTTGCCAGCCTCCGACACCATCCGCCGCGACACCGGGGTGAGTCTCAGATTACCGAGAAATACCAGCAGAAACAAACGAAAAGCCCTCGGTGACAGGGCTACTCAGAGATTGAAGCCGGTCCGTTGA
Organism: Gemmataceae bacterium; assembly: GCA_947490035.1. GTDB lineage: Bacteria > Planctomycetota > Planctomycetia > Gemmatales > Gemmataceae > Gemmata. The sequence goes on along the minus strand of CANLGS010000667.1, from coordinate 1,061 downwards.
GCAGGTTCAGGGCGAGATCGGGTCTGGCTTCATACCCACCCAAGCACCTTGCCCAAGATCAATCCGTGCGTAGCGCGGGGGCCACTCCCGCTCGCCTTCAATCACTTCCTTTACAGCCACGCCCCGCGGCGCGTATCATGAGCCTTCGGTGATTGCCGCGTAAGCGCCGTCGGGGCGCGCGGTACCTTTTCCGCCCGCCGTCCTCCCGCTGCCGCACATCATGAATCCTCGATACGCCGCCGCCGTTGCGTTCCTCGCCGCCGTCGCCGCGCTGGTCGGGTGCGCCCGCAAGCCGCCGGAACCGGTGAAGACGCAGCCGTTCGTCGTGGTCGTCGCCAACCCGGTCGCGCAGAAGGTGAACGACTACGAGGACTTCGCCGGGCGCACCGAACCGTACCGCGTCGTCGAACTCCGGTCGCGCGTCACCGGCCACCTGAAGAAGATCCACTTCAAGGACGGGCAGGACATCGAGCAGGGGCAACCGCTGTTCGAGATCGACGGCCGCACCTACCGCGCGCAGCACGATCAGGCGAAGGCCGCGCTGGGCAAATCCGAGACGCACTTCAAGACCGCGACCGAGACCTACGACCGCGCGAAGAGCCTGTTCGACACGGGCGGCGGCACCAGGGAGGCCTACGACGTGGCCGTGGGCGAGAAGGCCGAGGCCGAGGCGGACATCAACTCGGCCCGCGCCGCGGTGCAACTCGCCGCCACCAACCTGCGGTACACGCGCATCAACGCCCCGTTCGACGGCCGTATCGATAAGCGGTTCGTAGACGAGGAGAACCTCATCAAGGCCGACGACACCGCCCTCACCACCATCGTGCAACTCGACCGCGTGTACGCGACGTTCGACGTGGACGAGCGGACGGTGACGCGCATCCGCAAGCTGATCGGCAAGGGCGAAGTTACCTCGTCCCGTGAGCAACCGCTGACGGTGCAGATCGCGCTGGCCGACGACGACGGGTTCACGCTGTCCGGGGTGGTCGTGTTCACGTCCAACCAGATCGACTCCGGCACCGGCACACTCCGGGTGCGGGCCGAAATCATCAACCCGCGGC
>CANLGS010000666.1 GCA_947490035.1 Gemmataceae bacterium | reverse complement strand
CCGTGTGTTGGGCGGCGGGTGTACCACGGGTTTGCGGAAATCCTCGTCCGGCGACAAGTCCCATTCGCCAACAACCGAGTTCACGCACCGTTCACCACGCCAACACCGGAATTACCCTGGAGTTCGCAGGATCAGGGCGATTGCACCCCGCGCGGCGGTCAGGTCTTCGAGGAGGCGGCTCGCGAGCAGTTCGGGCATGGTGCCGGTGGAATCGCCGTGGCCGCGGAAGTCGAATGCGGCGAACGCCCACCCGCGGCGCTCGCATTCCGCGCGCACGGCTTCGGCCTTCTCGCCGCCGCGATGACTGCCGAACCCGTGGACCCACAGCACCGCGAACTCCGGCCGCGCGGCACCGGGCTGGTATGTGCCGGCGAGGTGCCCGCCGGTCGGGAGCGCGAGCGTTACCGTTGGCGCGTTCATGCGGTTCTCGTGTGGCGCGACCCGTGATCGGCTCATTTCGGTGTAGAAATCTCGGCGCCAGTCAGTTAATTATTAGGAGTTAGTGAAGGCGTGGTCGCTCGCCCACACTCTCTCCTGGTTCGCTCAGGTCAGGTCGTTTGTCGTGGCTCACTCCGTTCGGAGGCGAGTCACGTTGTTCGTCTCAGCGTCCCCTTTTATTCTCGGAGGTTCAAGATGCTTCTCCCCAGCATCGGCGCCCGCTCGCGGCGCGCGTTCACGTTGATCGAGTTGTTAGTGGTGATCGCGATCATCGCGATCCTGATCGGCCTGTTACTCCCGGCTGTTCAGAAGGTGCGCGAGGCCGCGGCGCGCATGCAGTGCCAGAACAACATGAAGCAGATCGGGCTGGCACTCCACGGCCACCACGACGCGGTCGGCACGCTGCCGCCGGGCGGGATGTACCACGAACTCTGTTGCACCCCGGCGACGTACACGAACTGGGCGATCGAGATCCTCCCCCACGTCGAGCAGGCGGCCCTGTACAAGCAGTACGTCCAGAGCGAACGGAACGTCTCGACGACCAACAACCTCGTCGGCCGGCAGCGGGTGAAGACCTACGAGTGCGGGTCCGACACGCTCGTCGGGCGGCTCGAGGTTCCGGCGAGCGGTCCCAGTACGGCCCAGTGGATGCACGGCAGTTACCGGGCGGTGAGCGGGAAGGCGAATCTGGCCGTCGGGCACGGGGCGTGGGACAGCTTCGAGCCGCAACTGTGGCCGGCACCCACGCGGATGGACCCGAGCTTCCGCTCGCTCCTGCACGCGACCTCGGCGACGTTCAACGGCGTCCCGGCGGCGTCCGCGACTATCACGAATAGCGGCCAGAGCATCTCGGCCCTCGGCGGGCCAGAGACGTTCGGCGCGGCAACCGACGGGCTGTCGAACACCCTCATGGTCGGCGAGTACACGTCCACGACCGTGACCACCCGCGGCACCTTCTGGGCGTACACCTACGCGTCCTACAACCAGTCGTCGGTCGGGGCCGAGAGCCGGCTGTTCGGGATGGACTTCGCGAAGTGCGCCGCCGCCCCCGGCCTGTACGGGGACCAGATGTGCAAGCGGGCGTTCAACAGCGCTCACACCAACGGGGCTAACTTCACCCTCGGCGACGGGTCGGTGCGGTTCATCAGTTACAACGTGGCGCTGAACCTGCTCCAGAACATGGCGACCATGGCCGGCGGCGAAGCCGCAGTCGTACCCTAACCCGCACTGGAGATTCGCCATGTTCCGATTGAGATTCTTGGCCGCGGGCGCGCTGCTCGCGGCCGCCGTCGGCTGCTCCGGCGGGCCGACGTTCGTGCCGGTGTCCGGCGTCGTCACCGTGGACGGGAAGCCCTACGCCAAAGGCGTGGTCAGCTTCCAGCCGATGGGCACGGCGGACAACCCCAACCCGGGGCGCGGGTCCAGTGCGTATACCGACGAGAACGGCCGGTTCGTGCTCAAGTGCGACGACAAGGACGGCGCGCTCGTCGGCAAGCACCAAGTGCGCATCATGACCCGCGGCAACGACGTGGTCGGCCGGTTGCCGGACGGCAGCTCGCCCGATGGCGCGCCGGCCGGGCGCGTGGACCCGATCCCGGCCGATTGGAACTCGAACAGCAAGGTCGAGTTCGACGTGCCGAAGGGCGGGACCGACAAGGCCGACTTCGACATCGTCGGTGTCAGCGAGCCGAAGAAGTAACGCCGGCGCGCCGACGCGGGGCCGGCACGCGATCGCCGCGTGCCGGCCCCGCGTCGTTTTTACAGTTCTCTTGTGCGCCGTCCCGGCGCGGTTATGATGGAGGCGGTGTCGGTTCGCCCGACGCCAGGACCGGCTTCTTCGACCCCTTCGCGCCTTCGCCCATCTCGGCGCGACTTTTCGACCGCCGCCTTTCAGACGACGGCCGCTTCGACAACCCCGCGCGGCCCGCGCACGACGGCCACGCGTCCAACATCGCACGTTCGGGCGCCTTCGCGCGCCCGGCCCGACCGACGGCTCTTACCCGTCGCCCATTTCCCCGTCCGTTCCCGAGGACCGCGCCATGGACTTCCGACCGCTCGCCGAGATGGAACGCCGCCAACTCCTCACCGCCTTGCGGGGCAATGCGGAGCGCGGCGTAGCACTGCTCATCGACCCCAAGGACACCGGCTTCGCCGGCACCGCCGAAGAGGTGCCCGACGAACAGGTGATCGCCGCCGTGAAGTCGGTCCCGGTGCACTACTGAGAAGCTGTTAGCAGTTAGCTATTAGCCGTTAACCAGCAACAGGCAGCCGCCGCCACGCTGCTCTGCTTCGCTGGCTAACAGCCAAGAGCCAAGAGCCAACAGCTATGGGTTTACTTGACACCGAACCCGGCAAGCGGCGGCTGTTGGCCGTCGAGGTGCCGGCCGTCGAGCGCTACAACGCCGGCCGCGACCCGGACTACCGCATCACGGTAGCGCGCGTCGGCGGCGGGCTGACGCTGTCGTATTGCCTGAAGCCGTGCCATAACGTCTACCGGCTCGAAACGCGATTGCTCTCGTGCTATCCGATCATGGCGCCCGAGACGCGCGTGCTGACCCCGCTGAAGCACTGCCCGCACCTGCTCGAAGGGCAGACGATCTGCTTGTGGCGGCAAGGGTCCACGCGCGCGTCGAACCGGTGGGACGCGAGCCAGTTCACGTGTGTGTTCGCCGTCGTCGCCGCGTGGCGCTGGCTGCTCTGCTACGAACTGTGGCACGAGACCGGCGAGTGGCCGCTGCCGGAAGCGAAGTAACGGGGCGCGGCGCCGCCGGTCTCGCACCCAGGGCGTTGCCCTGGGCTGAGGAATCTGACCCCCATAAGCATCAAGTTAAGCCGAAGTCCAAGCGGGATAGGTCGTTAAGCAATTCGACTGTTCCTGGCTTCGCGCGTTTGTTCCGCCGGCATGTTTTCTCGACGACTCTCCGTAACTCGTCGAGTACGTCTTCCAGTTCGTTCAGTT
>CANLGS010000665.1 GCA_947490035.1 Gemmataceae bacterium | reverse complement strand
TTGGCGATGAACGTGAGCGCGCGGTTACTCGTGCGGTGGGCATCGAAGCCGCGTGCCGGCCGGTCGCGGGAGATCGTGGTGGGCGAAGCCCCGCCTCCCGATCCGGTCGCGGTCGCGGTCGCGACCCAAGCGACCAAAGCGCGCCGGCGCGCCGCGCTCACGGATCGCGCGATGACGGCGGTTCTCGTAGGGTGTCAGCTTCTTACCGTGATCCCGTTGTTCCTCATTCTCGGTTACATCGCGTACATGGGCGCGGGTCAGGTGAATGCCGCGTTCTTCACCAACCTGCCGAACGACAATCCGCCGGGCCTGTATCACGCGCTCGTCGGCAGCGTCACACTCGTGGGGCTGGCTTCCGTCTTCGCGATCCCAATCGGCCTCCTGGCGGGTGTTCTGCTCAGCGAGTACCGGAAGCACCCGCTCGTCGGTCCGGTGCGGTTCGTCGCGGAACTTCTTGGCGGGGTTCCGTCGATTGTGATTGGCGTGTTCGCGTTCGCGGTGTTGGTGCATCCGTTCTGGCTGTCGCCGGGCCAACGCGGATGGGGCTTCTCCGCGTGGGCCGGGGCGTTCGCCCTCGGCGTGATGATGCTCCCGGTGATAATCCGATCCGCGGAAGAAGCGATGCGGCTCGTGCCTAACAGTTTGCGCGAGGCGAGCTACGCTCTGGGCGCGAGCCGACGGCAGACCGTACTGAAGGTGGTGATCCCCGCGGCGCTCCCGGCCATCATCACGGGTATTCTGTTGGCGGTGGGCCGAATCGCGGGCGAGACGGCCCCGCTTATTCTCACCGCTCGCGGGTCGCAGTATCTCGCGAAATCGTTCTCCGATCCAACTCCGTCGCTGCCGTACTACGTGTACGATTTCGCCAAGCGTCCGGACGAACTCCGCAAGAACCTCGCGTGGGCCGGGGCGTTCGTACTCGTCGCGATTGTGCTGCTTCTGAACGTCGGCACCCGTTTGCTCGCGGGTAAGCGCGTCGTCGCCGCCGCACGCGCGGACTGAGACTATTCTTCAACGTCTGCTCCATTTCTCCGCACGTCCGCGAGGCGGGCACGTCTACCCATCCAACATCGCGGTTCGCTGGGATGTGTGGGTCGCGCGAAGCTCTGATGAATGCCGGGCCGCGCGCGAGAAATCCGGGTACAAGCTAACGGCATATACCTGACTCGCACGCACTCACGGGTGATTCATGGCGGCAAAGGCCGGTTCGACGGTGGTTCGGCAACTGCGGTTCGTCGTCGCCTCCTGGAAGGAGGACACGCGAACCGACGTGGAATTACTTCGCCAGTTCATCCAGACTCGCGACGAACAAGCGTTCACCACTCTCGTCGGTCGGCACAGCGAACTCGTGTGGGGCGTGGGCCTGCGTGTTCTCTGCAACGCGGCCGACGCGGACGACGCACTTCAGGCAACGTTCCTTCGACTCGCTCGCGACGCGAAACGCATCATCAACAAGGAGACGCTCGCCGCATGGCTCTTCCGCGTGGCCCGCGATTGCGCCGTCGATCTTCAGCGCTCGATCCTGCGGCAGCGGCGGATTGAAGGGCGACTCGCGGAAGTCGCGAACCGGTCGGAAGGGACAAGCCCCACCACCGACCTGCGCGTCTTACTCGACGACGAGCTCGCGCTCCTGTCGCAATCGGAACGCGCCGTTTTGATTCTCTGCTGTTTGGAAGGGCGCACCTACGCGGACGCGGCGCTCGAACTCGGTTGCTCGACGGCGGCAGTTCATCGCAGTCTCGTTCGCGCACAAACGAGACTGCGCCGCCGATTCGCGCGAAACGGCCCGGCGGCGACGGGTGTTCTCGCGGGAGTGCTTCTCGGAACGGCGATTTCTGCGGTGCCACCTGCGGCGCTCGCGCGAGCCGTTGAAACCGGCTTGATCGTCGCGCGGACGGGCGTTCTCCCCGCCAGTCGCGCCGGATCGATCGCGGGAACAGTCGCCGCGTCTGGCATGAATCGCACCGGTGCCGTGCTCGTCGCGGTGACGGCCGCCGCGATCTTCGTGGGGGGGGTGTTCGCCGCGCTGTCGGGTTCACCCAGCCCGACCGAGCCGCAAGAAGCAGTCGTGGTGCCGCACAACGAAGCCCCGGCGGAAGCCGCGAAGCCGCACACGGCAATCGCGGGCGTGGTTCGCGGGCCGAAGGGCGAGCCGATTCGCGACGCGGCGGTGGTCGCGCTCGCACGCCGACCGTTCGGACCGGGCGAGCGCGGCTTGCGCGACGAAGTCATCGCGACCGCGACAACGGACGCAACCGGGCGGTTCACGCTCCGCGTCCCGGACGACTTCGACACGTGGTTCACTGGTCGCGTGGTGACGGTGCAAGCCTCCGGCCCGAACTTCGCGCCCGCGACACTTTCCGTTCGACTCCGGCCATCGCCAGAATCGGTTGAACTGAAGTTGGCAACCGCATCCGCGCTACGGGGGAAGTTGCTCGACGATGCCGGTCGCGTCGCGGGCGGTGTGCGCGTCACGGTGGTCCGGATCGGCGACGCGGTCGCGGAACCCGTGGTCGGAAGGGTGGAACGCGCGCCGCCACCCGCGTGGCCGAGCGCCGTGACGAGCGGAGCGGACGGCATGTTTACGCTCCCCGCGCTGGGTGGTTCCGCGAACGTGTGGATTCGGGTCGCCGACCCGCGGTTCGCGCTCGACACGTTCCGTGTCGATACGACGAGGCCGAACGAACCCCGTGAGTTTCGGCTCGCGCCCTCCCGACCGCTGGCGGTGAAGGTGCGGGCGGCCGACACCGACGCGATTCTCGCCGGGGCGCGCGTGACCGTCATCACGGACCGGCTCGCCTCGCACCCGCACTTCTGCGCCACCGACCACGGCGTCCTTGGCCCGCGCACGGTTCCCGCCGACATCGACGCGATCACCGACGGGGAAGGATGCGTTCGCGTGGGTCTCGCGCCGGACGACCGCGCGGAAGTGTTGGTTCATCCGCGGGCCGATTCTGGGCCTTACGTCGGTGTTCGTGTTCGCGTGGAAGTCGGGAAGGACTCGACCGAGCAACGACTCGTGGTTCGTCTGCCGCGCGGGCGGTGGGTGACCGGAACCGTGAGTGACGCGACCGGGCGACCCATCGCGAGCGCGGCGGTTCATTGGGGCCGCGAAACGGCCACGCTTCCGGAGTGGAAGGACGATGTACTCGTCGGCCGCGACGCGATCACGCGCACGGGAGCCGATGGAACGTTCCAACTCGCGGTGTTGCCGGGCGCGTGTTCGATTCGCGTCTACGCACCGACGCCCGACTTCGCGCCCGTTTCCACCAAGTTGCCTGGCACCGCGAACACCACACTCTTCGCGCACCACATCGTCCGCCTTGATGTACCGGAACGCGGTGCCATCGCCGATGTGCAGGTCGCGCTTCGCGGCGCGGCGACGGTGAGCGGAACCGTGG
>CANLGS010000664.1 GCA_947490035.1 Gemmataceae bacterium | reverse complement strand
TTCACGCCTTCCGGCGGCCGACCACCTTCAGTTTAATCTTGTCGCCGACGAACAGCTTCTCGCCGTGCGCCGGGAACCGCACCCGCACGCGACGGAGCGCACCGTAGCCGCTGAACTCGGTCACGCTGCCCAGGCCGAACTCTTCGTGCTGCACCAGCACGCCGAGCGCGAGGCCGGTGTCCGGCCCGTCGGGGATGGTCGGCTTCAGGTCCGGGTTCGGCTTCTTCACCGGTGGGATGAACGGCCGCACGCCGGTGTCCGCCCAGTCCTTCGATGCGTGGCTCGACTTCACGCGCCACTCGTCCGCCGCGGTGCGCGCCACGTTGCGCGACATCGACGGGTCGATGAAGTTCACGTCGCGCGGCAGCTCCTGAATGAACTGGCTCGTGATGCAGTAGTTCAACTGCCCGCGGAACTCGCGCATCCGGGCGTGACAGAGGTACAGTTCCTTCATCGCGCGCGTCATACCCACGAAGCAAAGCCGCCGCTCCTCTTCGACCTCCTCGTCGTTCTGGAGGCTGCGCTCGTGCGGCAGTAGCCCCTGCTCCACCGCGAGGACGTATACCACGGGGAACTCAAGCCCCTTGCTCGCGTGAAGCGTCATTACGGAGACGTGTTCGGCCTGTTCGTCCCAGCCGTCCACGTCCGACGCGAGCGTGATCTGTTCGAGGAAGTCCGTGATGGTGCGGCTGTTGTCCTCGTCCCAGAACTGCTTCGCGGCGGTGATGAGTTCGCCCACGTTCTCCAGCCGCGCCGCGTCCTCCTCGTCGGTGGAGTCTTTCAGCATCGCCTCGTAACCCGACTTCTCCAGCACGAGCCGGACGAGTTCGTGCGGCGGAAGATCCAACCGCGAGCGAAGCTCGGACATCATGCGGTGGAAGTCCCTCAGCCCCGTCGCGGCCTTGCCTTTGATCTCGGTGATACGCGCGACTTGCCCGGCCGCGACGAGCAGCCCGATTTCCTGATCGTTCGCGAACGACTGGAGCTTGTCGAGGGACACTTTCCCGATTCCGCGAACCGGCTCGTTCACGACGCGCAGGAAGCTCACCGTGTCCTGCGGGTTGGCGAGCAGCCGCAGGTACGCGAGCACGTCGCGGTTCTCCTTGCGCTCGAAGAACGCCAGCCCCTTCACGATCTGGAACGGCACGCCGTGCTTGACGAACGCCGATTCGAGCGACCGCGTGAGGGCGTTGATGCGCATGAAGATCGCGTGGTCGCGGTACTTGAACTTGCCGGCTTTCACGGCTTCCTTGATGCGCAGCACGACGCCTTCGGCCTCGTCGAGACCGTTATCGAACGTGACGACGTTGACCGGTTCGCCCTGCGGGTTGTCGGTGACGAGGTTCTTCTTCTTGCGCTGCTTGTTGTGGTCGATGAGCACGCTGGCCGCGTGGATGATCGCCTTCGTGCTGCGGTAGTTCTGCGCCAGCGTGATGGTGCGCGTGTCCGCGAAGTCGCGCTCGAAGTCGAGGATGATCTTGATGTCCGAACCGCGCCACCGGTAAATGCTTTGGTCGGGATCTCCGACCACGCAGAGGTTCGGGTGGTTCAGGCTCAGTTGCTTCACGATCTGGTATTGCGCGGAGTTCGTGTCCTGGTACTCGTCGATGAGCACGTAGCGGAACCGCGCGTCGAGTTCGGCGCGCAGTTCTTCGTTCAGCTTCAGCGCCATCGCGGGCAGGTACAGCAGGTCGTCGAAGTCCATCGCGTTCGCTTTGCGCAGCCGCTTCTCGTACAGCGGGTACACCGTACCCACCGTCTGCTGGAAGAAGTCCGTCGCGGTCTTCGCATACGCCGCCGGCGTGATGAGTTGGTTCTTCGCTTTGCTGATCGCGCCGCCGATCCGCTCCGGGCTGAACTTCACGTTGTCGATGCCGCTGGCCTCAAGCGCGTCCTTCACCAGCTTGTTGCGGTCGTCCATGTCGTAGATGGTGAAGTTGCGGTCGTACCCAAGGCGGTCGGCGTACTGGCGCAGCAGCCGCGCGCCGAGGCTGTGAAAGGTGCTGACCCACACCTTGTTGCCCGGCGCGAGCTTCTCGACGCGGGTCTTCATCTCGCCGGCGGCTTTGTTCGTGAACGTGATCGCCAGAATGTTGCTGGCTCGCACGCCGGAGCGCAGCAGGAACGCGACGCGGCGCGTGATGACGCGCGTCTTCCCGCTGCCGGCGCCCGCGAGGATGAGCAGCGGCCCTTCGCCGTGCGTCACCGCGGCCTGCTGGTCGTCGGTCAGGTCGGCGAGCAGGTCGGCCGTGTCGGGCATGGCGAATCCTTCGAGGGAATACAAAGAACCTAATCTGTCCGAGCCGCTCGCGGCTTCGCAAGCGTTCCAGTTGCGAAGCCGCGAGCGGCTCGGAAATATTACCCGCGCGCCGGCGCCGTGCGAAGCTCAGCCTGGGAGTGACCCCGTGGAAATACTCGGACTCGGCACGCAAGTCATGGAATGCGCGCGGGTGCGCCGGTTGCTCGACGAACACGCCGACGCGTTCCTGAAGCAGGTGTACACCGACCGCGAGGTGCGGTTCTGCAACGACAAGAAGCAGACCACCGAGCAGTTCACGGCGCTCTGGGCCGCGAAGGAGGCGGTGTTCCGCGCGCTCGGCACGACCTGGAAGCGCGGCACGAACTGGACCGACGTGGAGGTCGTCTGCGACACGGGCGCGGCGCCGCACGCGGTGGTCAGCGGGGCGACCCGCGAACTCATGGCGGTCCGCGGCGTCAACCACATCCTGCTCACGATGGCGTTCTGCCGCACCTTCGCCACCGCGACCGCCGTCGCCGGCCGCACCGCCGGCGCGAAGGTCACGGAGGACACGGCGCTGGACGATTAACGTGAGTCGATCAGTGAGGAGTGAGGGATGAGGAGTGAGGAGTAAAGGCAAAGATCAGAACCGCCCGTCGTCTTCCGCCTTGACTCCTCACTCCTCACCCCTCATCCCTCACTCCTCACTGTCCGCTACTGAATCCCCTCCCCCACTTCCTTGAGGAGCGCGCGGGCCGCCTTGAACGCGGTGCGGACGCTCATCACCCGGCCCTCGATCTGGTCGGCGATGAACGGCCGCGCCGGGTCCGCTTTCGGCAGCCCGGCCAGTTCGAGAGTGAGCGGCAACAGTTTCATGAACTCGGTCATCCGGCTCTGCTTCAGTTCGTTGCTGACTGGCTGCTGATCCACGGCTCGCCCCTCGTGAGTTGATGTGATGCGCCGACCCTCTCCAGATTACCCCGAAGGACGCCGCACCTCAAGCGCGCTGTCGCCCAGTGTCAGGCCCCAATAGAAATGTCCTCAGTTTGTCCCCAATAGAAATGTCCGCTTTCCTGGGGTCTTCACTTGAGCCCTTTGAACGGTTTCCGCCACGGATGATTTTCGTCTGGGCGTGTCCGTTGTTCGGTGCTCTTGGCGGATTTGC
>CANLGS010000663.1 GCA_947490035.1 Gemmataceae bacterium | reverse complement strand
GGTGAACCGGCGCGACGAGCGCGGCCCGTTCGACATCGTCGGCGACGTTCACGGCTGCCTGAACGAACTGCTTTCGCTGCTCGCGAAACTCGGCTGCGTGTTAACGAAAGAGCCGTTCTGGAAGGCGACGCCGCCGGCGGGGCGCAAACTGGTGTTCGCCGGCGACCTGTGCGACCGCGGCCCTGACACGCCGGGCGTGTACCGCCTCGTCATGGACGCGGTGCAGCGCGGCGTCGCGCTGTGCGTGCTCGGCAACCACGACGACAAACTGCTGCGCTGGTTCAAGGAGCCGGCACGCGTGAAGCTGAGTCACGGGCTGGCGCAGTCGGTGGAGCAGTTCGAGAAGGAACCGCCGGAGCTGCGCGCCCGCGTCGCGGAGTTCATTGCGAAGCTGCCGTCGCACGTCGTCCTCGACGGCGGGCGGCTGGTGGTGGCGCACGCCGGGCTGACGGCGGACATGCACGGCCGCGTGTCGGGGAAGGTGCGCGCGTTCGCCATCTACGGCGACACGACCGGCGAGAGCGACGAGTTCGGCCTGCCGGTGCGCCTGAACTGGGCCGCGAACTACCGCGCGCGGGCGAACGTGGTGTACGGCCACACGCCGACGCTCACGCCGGAGTGGGTGAACCGCTGCATCTGCATCGACACGGGGTGCGTGTTCGGCGGCACGCTCACCGCGCTGCGCTACCCGGAGCAGGAACTGGTGAGCGTGCCCGCGGAGAAGGAGTACGCGGAGCCGAAGCGCCCTTTGGTTGCTCCTGGGAGCGCGGGCGTCCCGCCCGCAGAGGCGATGCGAGTCGAATCACCTCCGGGGAACGGCGAAGCGGCCTTGCGGGTCGAACCTGCGGGCGGGACGCCCGCGCTCCCAGGAGAACTCGATCTGGCCGACGTGACCGGGCGGCGCACCATCGACACGCGGTTCGCGGGCAAGGTCACGGTGCGCGAAGAGAACACCGCGGCTGCGTTGGAAGTGATGTCGCGGTTCGCGGCCGACCCGCGGTGGCTCGTCTACCTGCCGCCGACGATGTCGCCGTGCGAGGCGTCGCCGCTGCCGGACTTCCTCGAACACCCGGCCGAGGCGTTCGGCTACTTCAAGCAGGAAGGCGCGGACCGCGTCGTGTGCGAGCAGAAGCACATGGGTTCGCGCGCCGTCGCGATCGTGTGCAAGGACGAAGCCGCCGCGATACGGCGCTTCGGTGTCAGCGGCGAAAGCGGCATCGTCTACACGCGCACCGGCCGGCGCTTCTTCGACGACCCGGCAACGGAGGCCGCGTTCCTCTCGCTGGTGCGTGACGCCCTGACCGCCGCCGACTGGTGGGCGAAGTTCGGCACGGATTGGGTCGCACTGGACGGCGAACTGATGCCGTGGTCGGCGAAGGCGCAGGAGCTGTTGCGGCGCCAGTACGCGGCCACCGGCAGCGCCGCGACCGCCGCGCTCGCGGAGGTGAACGCGCTCTTTCGGAGCCGCGACCGTCAGGGAGCGATTGCGCCGGAACTCGCGGCGCGCTTCGCGGCGAAGGCCGCCGCCGTGGAGCGGTTCGTCGCGGCGTACCGCCACTACTGCTGGCCGGTACACTCGGTCGCGGACCTGAAGTTCGCGCCGTTCTTCCTGCTCGCGACCGAGGGCAAGCTCTACTTCGACCGCACCCACGACTGGCACATGCGCGCGCTGGCGGAACTCGCCACGTCGCCGCAGTTGCTCGCGACGCCGTTCCGCGTGGTCGATCTCGCGGACGCGGCTCAGGTCGAAGGCGCGACGCACTGGTGGCTCGACCTGACGAACGCGGGCGGCGAAGGAATGGTGGTGAAGCCGCTGGAACCGCTCACGAACGGCCGGCGGTTCTTCGTGCAGCCGGCGCTGAAGGTACGCGGGCGCGAATACCTGCGCATCATCTACGGCCCGGACTACCTGATGCCGGAGAACCTGTCGCGGTTGAAGCGTCGCGCGGTCGGTGCGAAGCGCGGCCTCGCGGCCCGCGAGTTCGGCCTCGGCCTCGAAGGGCTGGAACGCTTCGCCAGGTGCGCGTCGTTGCGCGAAGTTCACGAGTGCGTGTTCGCGGTGCTGGCGCTGGAGAGCGAACCGATCGACCCGCGCCTGTGACGCGGCCCGCCGGGCGCGGTAAGATGTGCCTCACCAGTCCCGCGACCGCGCGAGCGCCGTTGTGAACTCACCGATCCCCGACAACTGCCCGGAGTGCGAGTGCGAGCTGTACCCGTCGCGGCACACGCGCCCTCGCCCGGTGCGCACCGCGGTGGGGCAGATGGTGCTGGCCGGCGGGTTCCTGCTGTCGGGCGGCGTGTTCCTGGGCACGATCGCGTCGCTCGTGTTGCTGCTGATGATGCCGGCGGTGGTCGCCGGGTTGGTGGCGTGCGTGCCGGGGCTGGGCGTGGGCTTCGCGGGCGCGATACTCTCCGAGCGGTGCGGGCGCGTGCTGAAGGTGTCGTGCCGGAAGTGCCCGTGGGCGACGAAACTCGCCGCCGGGCACCGCGCCTACGGCGCCCGCGGGTCCGACGAGTCCGGCGAGTGGCGTCAGTGATGGCCGGGGTCAGTCCTTCTTCTTCTCCGGCATCTCTCGCTTCGCCTCCCAGGTCTCCGTCTTCTGCCGGCCCTTGAGTTCGGTCGTTGCCATCCCCTTGACGGTGTCGCCGGTCACCTTGCCGGTATACTTCGCACTCACCTTCTCGCCCTTCAGCTCGCCGGTCGCGGTGAACGACAGTTCGCCGTCCTTGAACGTGCCGTCCTCGATCTTGAGGTCGAACTTGCCGCCGGCGAGTCTGCCGGTCACCTTCCCGTCCTTGAGTTCGATCTTGAGGGTCTGAGCGACCTCCCGCTTGCCGACCATGCCGGTCCATTTCCAGGTGCCGGTCGGGTCGTCCTTGTCGGCGGCGCCGGCGACCCCGGCCGCGCCGAACGCCAACAGGACGCCGGCGAGTGCGAGCTTCGTCATGGATCGACCTCCGGGGGAACAGCCGAACCCGGCCGCGGCGCTGTTGTACCCGCGTCCGACCGGCCGGCAAGCGTGCGGGTCACTTATCACAATCGCAGCGGGAAGGCTTTGCCGTCCACCTCACGCTGCGCGAACTCGTTATAATGTCCTCACTTCGGCCGGGTGGCGGTTTTGCCTCAATATCCGCTCGCGGCGGGCGAATCATCCTTATTGAGAGGGCACTGCGCCCAGACCGCAGGGGTTCGCGATGGCGATGAAGTTCACATACCGCTCCGGGCAGCGGCCGCTCGACGGGTTCACCCTCAAGCGCGGCGTCGGGCAGGGCGCGTTCGGGGAAGTGTACTTCGCCGTCAGCGACGGCGGCAAGGAAGTCGCGCTCAAGTTCCTCACGCGCGGCAGCACCGACGCCGAACTCCGCGGCGTTGCGCACTGCATCAACCTCAAACACCCCAACCTCGTT
>CANLGS010000662.1 GCA_947490035.1 Gemmataceae bacterium | reverse complement strand
GCCCACGAGATGCCGTCCGGCAGCGGCGGCAGTTCGGTGATCCACCGCGCCCCGTCCACCTTCTTCTTCTGGTCGTGGTACTTCGCCTTCACCGCGAACGGGTCGTATTCCGCCACGCGGCCGAGTTCGACGCGGGTGCGGACGAACGCCGCGCGGCGCGGGTCGCCGCTCTCCTCGACGGCGTCCGCGTACACCAGGCGCAGGGTGTCGTCGTCGGGGTTGTCCAGTACGGCCCGGTAGAGTGCGTCGCGATCAGTCATGGTCCTTGGTGGATGGTGGCGAGAACACCCGCTCCCTGACGGTCGCGGTTCACCCGGCGTGGTGAACCGCGACCGTCAGGGAGCGGGTGGCTTTCTACAAGCACACGCGGTCCCCGAACCGCTCGACCAGCGCGGCGCGGGCGGTGTCACCGAACTCGCGATCGGGGCGGGGGCGGAGGTCGAGCCTGAGCAGATTATTCAGGTGGGGCGATTCGGCGAGCGCGATCGCGCCCGCGTCGCCAATCTCCGATCCCCAGAGGTCGAGTTCGAGCAACCCCGCGAGTGAGCGCGACGCGGCGAGGTCGGCGGCGCCGGAGTCGCGCACGTGGTTGTTCGACAGGTTCAGCACGCGCAGCCCGCGGAACCCGCCGCACGCCGCCAGCGCCTTCACCGCGGTCGGGCCAAGCCCGTTGTTCGAGAGGTCGAGCGAGCGCAGCCCCGCGAGGCCGCTCGCCTCGGTTAGCGCCTTGATGCCTTGCACCGCGGGTTTCGTGTTGCTGAGGTTGAGCACGCGCAGGCCGCGAACGATCCCGCTCTCGGCGAGCGCGGTCACGCCGTCCCCGGCCAGCGGGTTGTCGCTCATGTCCAGGGATTGAAGTTCGCGGAGTAACGGGAGCCGGAACAGCGGTTCGGCGTCGTCGCGATTGACGCGATTCGACGGCAGCGACAACCGCGACAGCGCACCGCCTCTGCCGGCGACGCCGAGCGCATCGACTAGCAACGCGGGCAGGAACGAAGGGTTGTTCAACTCCAGCGCGTTCAGCCGCCCGAACAGCGGCGACGCGGCGAGCGCGGCCAACCCTTCCGGGCGGATGCTATCGAACTCGAAGCTGAGTTCGGTGACGTTGTTCGCGTGCGGGGATTCGGCGAACCGGCCAATGTCGGCCGCACCGAACCAGCCGGTGGAGAAGTGCAGCCGGTGCAGGCGCGCGAGGTGCGGCCAGTCCGCGAGCGCCGCGAGGTCGGGGCGGTCGCGCTGATCGACATCGACGGCTTGGATGGGGGCCGTGTCGAACACCGCTTCGCCGCCGTCGAGGAACGCGGCGAGCGAGAGGACGCAGACCTTCCACGGGAACCCGCGGCGGAACTCGAACCGCTGCCAACTGCACCCCGGCGGCAGCGCCCGCGGCAGCGCCTCGGTCATCATCCACCCGGTCGCGGCGTCCGGGTCGTGCTGACGCGTGCGCACGCAGAGCGGGTCGTAACTCGGCACGCGCGCGAGGGCCACCTGCGCGCGGATGAACGCGGCGCGCCGCCCGTCGCCGTCCTCTTCAATCAGGTCGGCGAACGCGAGGCGCGGGGTGTCCTCGTCCGGGTGCGCGCAGATGGCGCGGTACAGGGCGTCGTGCGAGCTGGTCATCGGTTGGGTGCCGTCCTCCGTGGCGATGTCGCCGGCGCAGTTTACGCGGGCGGTGCGGGCGGCGCCTATGCCAGTGGCGGAGCCGGTTCAGGGTGGTCCGCTCGCTCCGCGAGCGGTTCGCTTCGCAACGGTATGCCGCGAGTCCCTGAACCCCGGGCAACGCCCCGGTCCAGGTTCCAGTCACATTCCCCGGCGTGGATAGAATACCTGAGGCTCCGCGCCCGCGTCAGTGCCGGTGCGGCGTCTCTCAACAAAAGGAACCTCCGTGTCTGCGTGGTCCGCTGCTTCGCTCGCGCTGCTGGCCGAATCCGGCGGCGAGATGAGCCAGACGCTCCTGATCGTCGGGTTGGTCGCGATCCCGCTGCTCATCGCGGTCAACGGGTTCTTCGTGGCCGCAGAGTTCGCGCTGGTCGCGGTCCGGAAGACGCGCGTCGAAGAACTGGTCAGCCAGGGGAAGAAGGGCGCCGTCGGGTTGCTCGCGGCGCTCAACGACCTGAACCGCAGCGTGGCCGCGTGCCAACTGGGAATCACGGTCGCGAGCCTCGCGCTGGGGTTCGTCAGCGAACCGGCTATTCACCGGCTCATCCACCCGCTGATGTCCGGGTTGCCGGGCGACTGGGACCGGGTGCTTTCCATCCTCATCACGCTGTCGCTCATCACGTACATGCACGTCGTGTTCGGCGAGCAGATGCCGAAACTCGCGGCGCTCCAGGCGAGCGAGGCCGTCGGGCTGTGGGTCGCGCGCCCGGTGTACCTGTTCGGCCGCGTCACGTCGCCGCTTATCCAACTCATGAACGGTTCGAGCAACTGGTTCCTGCGGCGCCTCGGCTACAAGGGCGACGGCGACGAGGGCGAGGTTCACACGGTGGACGAACTGCGCCTGCTCGTGGAAGACAGCGAGGAGGCGGGCGAGATCGACGCGGACGCGGCCGACATGGTGCTGGGCGTGTTCGCGCTCGCCGACAAGGTGGTGCGCGACTGCATGGTGTCGCGCGACAAGATGTCCGCGCTGGACGTGTCCACGCCGCCGGACAAGGTGCTGGAAATCGCGCGGCTCGGCGCGCACACGCGAATGCCCGTCTACGACGGCACACCGGACAAGATCGTCGGCATCGTGAACACGAAGGACTTGTTCTTCTTGTTCAGCACGTCCGGCGCGGTGGTGCTGGAAGACGCGCTCTACCCCGCGACGTTCCTTCACCCGGATGAGCCGGTGGCGAACGCGTTCCGCTTGTTCCGCAAGTCGCACCGGCCGATGGCGGTGGTGCGCGACGCCGAGGGAAAGGTGCTGGGCCTCATCACGCTGGAAGACGTTCTGGAAGAGATCGTGGGCGACATCGAGGACGAACACGACGTGCCCGTTCCGAAGCTGAAACTCGCACGCCGCCGCGCGGTGGGCGGTCCGAACAAGTCTGGTCCGCACCCGCTGCTCAACAAGCCGCGCGCGCCGGAAGCCCGCGACAAGACCGCCGGAAGCTGAACCGGGCGCTTCACGCGCCGCCGCGTTGCCGCTATTCTTGTGCGCACCTCACACCACGGTGCGCACATGCCCGACGCTCGCTCGCACGACTCCGACGTGACCCTTCCCCGGTTGGCTGACGTGCCAGCCACCGTCCGCGGCGCGGACACCGCGGCCGATCCACAGACCGACGAAACCGTACTCCCCAGCAACGCGTCGTCGCCGTCCACCGACGCCGGCGACGACGCCACGCGGCTCCAGAGTTCGCCTCACGTCCGCGGAGCGCAGGCGCCGGGACTGTTGGCGGTGCCCGGATACGTCGTCACGCGCGAG